>JACERO010000024.1 GCA_013911135.1 Candidatus Nitrosopumilus sp.
GGTATCAAATGAGTTGTGATTCACATTTGATAAAATGATACACTATCATCAAGCTTTTTCTATCGGAATAATTTGATTGAATAATTGATAGTTTCTGATCTAATTTGAGTTACTTTCCCATCTACTGGTTCTTGAAATTTCGTTTGGCATATCTAAAATAGTCTCCAAAGATACTTCTTTTCCTAGATTCTGTAGACCATAACTGTATTGTGTTCTCTCATTGGAATTTTCTGCTTCAACAATTTTATTTATTTCAGATATAGTTCTATCCAAGATATCTTGTGATACTTTGAGATTAGTTGTAAATGGTGTTATTTTAGTATTTAGTGGCTTTAGCAGTTTATTGGCATTTTTTTCTGCTTCAGCATGACTTCCAAGTACATCCCATTTCTCTTTTTCAGCATCAAGTTCAGCATTTATTTTGTTAATTTCCTTTTGTGTTTCATTTACCAATCCTTGGTTGTGAATTACATCTTTAGCATAGCCATTCATTTGAGATATCAAGATAATTAGATCTGGGTTAGTAATTGGAAGATATTGAATTATGTTTACGATATCCATAATAGATACCCATGTATCCCAGTTTGTAGGATTATTGATCACACTTTTGTCAATATATTTGTGAGACTCAAAATAACCAAGTGATTTTGTAAGGTATAATTCATTTGTCTTGGTAATCTGTTCTGTCCAAGATATTCCACCACCAATACCACTAAGAATATACCCTAATTCTGCATTTGTAGTTACATCATTTACTAACTTTTCCACAATCTCTGATTTTTCCGTATGTTTAATACCTGCCTCAGATTCAAATCCCAATACGCGAGAATCACCACACTCTAGTAATTTACTTTTATCAGGATTGGAATTATAAATAGAATATTGATACACTGCTACCTCATAGTATAATGGTAAATCAAATGATCCCAAATTTTTAACTTCCTAATTTGTTAATCTGATTACTTGCTTGTCATTTTCCGTTATTTGTTCTTGAAAATAAAATTGATCTTTAGTAACAGCAAAAGCTGATGTTGAAACCATCAATTCTAAAATTGTTAATAGCACGAATATAGTAAATAAAAGTACGGTTGAATTTCTCATATATTATCCCCAAAATATCACTACTTAAAGCTGATCTAAAATATAAAATTATTAATATAAATAAATCATAAAAACAGAATGTAAGAGTTTTCATTAATTATTCATCTGAAGATCAAGATACAAGTCAAAAATATGTGGTCAGCTGGATGATGCAAAGGGGGAACAGGAGAAGACATACTTACCGGGGGTCTTGGCAATGACAACCTTTTTGGAGGTGCAAAAGGGACCCGACCGGATCAGGCCTATAACTTGTCTCAAAAAAAGTTCCAAATCATGTTGAACTTGCCAATTTTTCTTCAGCTTTTCACTCTCCCTGGGAAATCAAATCCTTTATCGTATCAGGTGAAAAATCTGCACTTTTTAGAAGATGTGGATTTTCCATCACATCTCGTGAAATATTATATAATGAAATTATTTTAGAGCCTCCCTTTTCTATAATTTTTTGGTAATCATTTTTGATTTTGTTAAAATCTTTATTTGAAGAGTTTTTGAAATTATCCACATTTTTTTCAATAACGTCATACATATTCTCTATCAACATGATCATTTCAGAGATTTTTTCAGAAACGCGAATATCATATCTAGTCTTATCACTAAATATTAGATCACTAGCCCGATCAAAAACCTCAATCATATTTGATGGAAGTTCTGTTCTAATCTTTGCGTAATTTTCAATTATGTAGATATTCTTGTCAATTTGTGGTGATGCATTAAATGCCTGTCGAAGTGGGGTATTGCTTATCAAAGCCCCATCCCATGCATATTGTTTTTCTTTGATATTAGTCCAAGGTAAACCATTCAGTGGATTTCCAGAGCTTGCAAGTAGATGTTTTGCATTAATTTGTTGTTTTTGACTGTCATATTCCAAATGCTCTGAAGTTAATACATCAATTGCAGTGATTATCAATCTAGGAGTATCAGAATTTTTTTTAGGCCCAAGTTTTTTGTAATCAACATAATTTTTTAGCGTATCTAAAAGTAGAGAATTATCAAAAAAATAAGTCCATGTTGTAGGCAAGGAAAAATATGAATCAGTAAACATGTAATTCAAATGCCACCTAGGCAAGAAAAATTTAGCAACTCCATAGGTCCATGCATTTAATGGATCTGAAGGAAATATTTTTTGAGATGATTCAGATAATTCCAACCAAAAATTTTCAAGATCTTTTTCAGGGTGATCATTTTTACTTCCCGCAATTATTGCTCCATTAATTGCTCCTATTGAAGTTCCTGTAATAATATTAAACTTTAATCCATGTTTTGCTAATGTTTTGTATACGCCACAACCAAAGGCACCAAGAGAACTTCCCTTGAAGTACTAGAACATTTTCAATCTTTCTTGTTTTACGGTGAGTATTAGATCCTGACTGTGTTTCCAACTAAATTACTCCAGCTTTAACCATAATCAACATATCTGTCATATCGCCTTTCAGTCTCTTCGTTTTCTCCTGAAATTATCTTTGTATATGCGTCCTTTTTTCTTAATTCAATATACCTACAAATTGCTTCAAATTCTTTATCATTTGGATATGCATCAAAGACTGGCTCTGCCATCTTAAAATATTCTAAAACTTTTTCTCGATATTCTTCTCTTGTAGGCTTTTTGATTCCTTTCATTCTGAACCAAATTACTGCCCACGCTGAGCCTACAACATGTGGTAATTGATCAAACGCTCTTTGAATCTCATAGCGCTCATCGTCCCTCATGATTCTTGAAGAAACTTTGAAGCTGATTTTGCAAAATATGTTACTATCATATCTGCACCTGCTCTTTTAATGGAATAAAGAATTTCCTCTGTAATGTCTTTCTCATTTACATAACCTAACTGTGATGCAGCTTTTACCAATGCATATTCTCCAGAAACGCTGTATGCTGCAACTGGAATATTGAATCTTCTTCTAGTCTCTGCAATTAAATCCAAGTAGGATAATGCAGGCTTTATCATTACAATGTCTACTCCTTCATTGATGTCTGTTTCAACTTCAAGCATCGCTTCTCTAGCGTTTGTATATGAAACTTGGTATGTCTTTCTGTCTCCAAACTTTGGTGCACATTCTGCAGCATCTCTAAATGGTGTATAAAAGTTTGAACGATGTTTAGCTGAATGCGACATTATTGAAACATCGGTAAATCCATTCTCATCAAGTGCCTTTCTAATTGCAGCAACTTGACCATCCATCATTGCAGATGGCGATACAGTATCTACTCCTGCCTTTGCTTGACTTACTGCAATCTTTGCAAGTGTATCAAGACTAGTATCGTTATCAACCTTGTCTCCTTGAATTATTCCACAATGCCCAGTTGATGTAAATTGACATAGACAAACATCTGCCATTATTACAATTTTATCCCCAAAGTTTTGTCTTATCTGAGTAATTGCTTTTTGAACAATCCCGTTATCATCAAATGCAGAAGATCCTGTTTCATCTTTTTTAGTTGGAATTCCAAAAAACATGATTGCAGGAATTCCTAAATCACTAATGGTTCCTACTTCATCATTAATGTCATCTAATGGAAGTCTTTCCATTTCTGACATTGATTCTATCTTGATTCTAGTCTTTAGATCTTCTTGAACAAATACTGGACAAATAAAATCCTTTGAAGAAAGCGTGGTTTGCTGAACTAATTCTCTCATTTTCTCTGATGTTCTCAGTCTGCGAAGACGTCTAGAAGGAAATGACATATCAGAAATTCTCTTTGGGTAAGATATAATCCTAGTCTGCCTGATTCTGTTTTTTATAGTCAAATAGTTTGCTTGCCAACTTCACTACATCAGGCTTGCCTTGTTCTGATGCTTTTCTGATATTGTTCATTGGAGTTGAAACAATGCTTTCAACAACTGCCTTTGTTAATTCCTCAATAATCTTGATCTTTTTCTCATCTTTTTCACCAAGCATTTGAAGTGCTTTTTGTAATTCTTTTTCTCTAAGATTCTCTATATTTTTGAATACTTCTTTTACCAGTGGTTCTGCATCTAGTCTTTTCATTGAGGCTTCTAATACAGCTACTTCCTCGTTAATTATATTTTCAATAGTTTTCACCTTGTTTAATCGTGTCTTCATGTTTTTTTCAACCATCTCTGCAATTTGGTCGAGATTCATCAATTTTACTCCGCCAATAGTTGCAACTTTCTCATCTACTGTTCTTGGATTTGATAAATCTAAAATCATCATTCCATTGTTTTTGTCTTTCATAGCATTCGTAATTTTTTCATGTGTTACAAGAAAATATGGTGCAGTTGTTGCCACAAACAACACATTATAATTTTCAAATCCTGAAAGAACTTCTTCAAATTTAATTGGAGTTCCACCCATTGTCTCACAAAATGCTTGTGATCTTCCAATAGTTCTACTTGCAACATCAAACGCATATCCTCTTCTTTGTAATGATTTTGCAACTAGAGTGGAAACTTCTCCAGCTCCAATTAATAAAATTCTCTTTGTCTTTAATTCATCAATGTTTTCTTCTGCAAGTTTTACTGCCATGGAGCCAACTGAAATTCCACCACGACTAATTCCACTAGAATTTCTAATTCTAGTTCCAATTCTAATTGCTTTATCAAATAAAGTGTTAAGATGTTTTCCTGATGCTTTTATCTCTCTAGCAGAAGTAATGGAATTTTTTATCTGACCTAGAATCTGCTCTTCTCCTAATACCATAGAGTCTAGTCCTGATGTTAATTTTAACAGATGATGCAGTGCTTCTTGGTTTTCACCAAACTCCATATTTTCATCAAATACCTCTTCTTCTAGTCCAGTAAGTGATGCCCATGTTTTCTTGATTTTATCTAAATCATATGTTTTTGATTTACCAAACAATTCAATTCTGTTACATGTTTGAATAATTACACATTCATCTAGTCCTGAATGCTTTTTAAATTGCTCATATGCATTTTCCATATTTTTTATTGTAAACTTTTCAAGAATATGGATTGGTGAATTACGAAAAGTTACACGTGCATTGATGATATTTTGATTCATTTCCACTTCCTCAATATTGTGATGGCTTGTCGTTCAGCTTTTTTCAACTGTCCGTCTTTTATTAACTGTTCAATCCCTTTGTCAGTCATAATGTTATGAAGATATTTTTTTCTCTGAGTTTGATTGTGTATACTTTGTTTTGCTAGTTTTCTTGCGATCTGTTGGATCTTAATTTGAGCAATGTCTTCTTTTGTAATGATCTTTTTGAATATTTTCTCTGATTGAATTCTGATCTTCTTTGACATCGCTGGACTGCGACCCCCTGTAAAAATTGCAATTTGAATCATATTTTCAAAATCAATTATTGCAGGATTTGAAAAGTCACTGTCTTCTGGATTATCAGAACTATATACAATAATGTTCTTTCTTTTTGCACTGTTGATGATTTTTTGATTTAGTTTTTTATCATTGGCGGTTGTTATGATGATGTTTGGTTTGAATTTTGAAATAAATTTTGTATCCTGAATTTTTTGTTTTTTCAATTTAATCTTCTTTGCTTTTACTAATTTGTTAATTTGTGAGTTAACTGAATCACTAATTATTAGAATATCACAATCTTGTTTTAACAATGAATTGATTCTTTTTTGTGCCTCATTTCCACCACCAATAACAACTACTGTTTTACCGTGAAGGTTTAGATCAACTATCAACGATCAAAAAGACTAGAGTTTCTATTTATGTATTAAAAATTAACGCGTAAAATGCCAGCTACATTTTTAATTGAATGTACAAGTTACTGACATATTGACTTCTATGGATCAATTAGATAAGGAACTTCTCAATGAAATCCAATGGACATTTCCACTTGTAACCAGACCTTTTGATGCTATTGCTAAAAAATTTGATACTACTCCAGAAATTATCAAAGAGCATCTAAATAATCTAAAAGAAGTTGGCATTCTGAGGCAACTAAGCGCAATTTTTGATACCAGAAAACTTGGTTACACAAGTTCTCTTGTTGCAATGGAGATTGAACATGATAAACTAGAACATGTTGCAAGTCAAATTAATCGTCATCCAGGTGTTAGCCATAATTATGAGCGTGAGCATCTGTTTAATCTTTGGTTTACTTTGGCTGTTCCACCTGGTGCAGATTTGAAGACAGAAATTGACAAATTCAATGTACTAAAAGGAATCAAAAAGGTACGAATGCTTCCTACACTACAACTATTCAAGATTGGTGTAAAGCTTGACATGGTAGATGAAAAGAAACATGATATTGCACCAACTGAAGAGAAAAAAAAGATTAAAAATATAAAATTTGGACCAACTGAAGATGACAAAAACTTTATTCGTGAATTACAAAAAGACATGGAAATTATTGATGAACCATTTGTAAAGGCTGCAAATAATCTAGGAATTACTGAAAATGAATTGTTTGAAAAAATGAAACACTATGAAGACAATGGAGTGATGAGAAGATTTGCAGCAATCTTAAGACATAGACAAGTTGGATTTACTGCAAATGGAATGATAGTTTGGAAAGTTCCTGAAGATAAAATATCTGAAGTTGGAGAAAAGCTAGGAGCGTTTCCTCAAGTTAGTCATTGCTATGAACGACCTACATATCCTGATTGGCCATACAATGTATTTTCAATGATTCATTGTAAAACTCAAGATGAGGCACATGAGATGGCAAAGACAATACAAGACCAAATTAATGTTACTGAATACGACATTCTCTTTAGTTCTCGCGAATTTAAAAAAGTACGAGTTGAATATTTCGTAGAAAAATCCTTTTCATTCGAAGAGACTATACCTGCTTCTTAGAACTCGTTCTCATCGTGTCCAACAATATGTTCTGTACAAAAATACTGATCATTCATGTTACAATAGTATAGGGAATCTCCACCGCATACTTTGCATGGGGGTTTTTCATCTTGCTTTGATAGTTTTGTATGATATATCTTACTTCTACTAGTGATGGTTGAATCTTTGTAAATTCTTGTCAGATTTGTATAATATTTTAGTTCTCCTGGATTTAATGACTCTTCATTTTTGATTTTTTTAATAATTTTTTCCCATTTATCATACTTGCCAATTTTAGCAAGCTTCATTCTTTCAATAATTTCTATCGTTTTTTGTGAATCTATTGGAATAACCATTTGATGATTAATTTGCTTGCGGTGTTGCCTTTAATTCATACGAAGGCCATGTATTGTACAACTCTTCAATCTCTTTCATATCTGAGTTTGAAATGTATCCACCTTTAGTCATTTCAGCATAATTGATAATTTCTTCTTCACTGACCATTGTAGGAAATACTGATGCAAATCCTTTCTTTGTCATGATGAATTTCATCGCCAATTCTGTAATGGTTAATTCATTTCCTTCTGCAATTGATCTTATCTGCTCAACTTTTTCTAATGATGCCTTGATCCATTCTCCTTTTCTTACTGATCTGTGATCCTTTTCATCAATTTTGGTGTCTGCATTTACTTTTCCTGTTAGTATTCCTGATGCTTCTGGAACTCTAACTAGAATTCCAACATTTTTTTCTTCAGCTTTTCTCATCAATTCGTTTCCAGGAGTTTGCTCTAAGATATTGTAAACTGTTTGAACTGCACTGAGATTTAGTCTATCCATTGCCTCTAGACCTTCTTGTGTCCAACCAATTGCTGGACCTAATGCTACTTGGTATGTTTTAATGGATTCATCTGCAACAAAACTATCAAGCACATTAAAAATTGAATCATCTCTTATGTGAGTTAGTTTTGGATTATGCAAACCATACATGTCAAGATGATCTGTTTGTAATCTCTCCAAGCTATTTCTTAATGCCTTTCTTGTAAAGTCTTCATCAAATTTCTGCGGAAGCTCTGTGTGCCCAATTTGTTCCACTCCTTCAAAATCATAACCATATTTTGTAGAAATAACAATCTCGTCTCTCATATCTTTGAAAACCTCACCAATTAGCCTCTCGCTTTTTCCTTTACCATACATATCTCCTGTCTCAAAAAGATTAATTCCTAAATCATATGCTTTTTTTAGCATTCGTTTTGCTTCATCTTCTTCAATTTTTTTACCCCACCAATCAACTGCAATAGCCCATGCACCAAATCCTAATTCTGATACTTTGATGTCTGTTTTTCCTAGTTTATTATAATTCAATTCTCTGTCTTCATTTGTTTTGATTTCATCATTTATGTTTATCCAAGATTTTCATCATTGATTGCTGAGTATTATACGGAAAATATTTTGATTGGCAATAGAATAATTTGTGATGAATCTAACCCATGCTTGTAATTAGAGGGATGATGTCCTTTTTGACACATACAATCATTGGAATGTCATTTTTGACATATGATGATACCTGAGTCTCTCTTAAATCCATGATAAGGTCTTGGAAATCTCTGATATCATCTACTTCAAATGCTAACATGAAATCCTCATCGTGAATTCCAAAGGAATATGTTGTGTTTAGTATTATTTGTGGATATTTTTTACTCACTCCTATATGCTCATCCATTATCTCTTGGCGTTTTTCTTTTGGTAATAGATACCACTCTCTTGTTTTAGTAAATGGATATACTATTACGTGTTTTTTTGGTTTTCTCCCTGATAGAAAACCAAGCGCTTTTTGTTCTTGTACATATAGTGACGGTCGTGTACATGACAAATATGTCCTAGATGGTATGATGTATTTTCCAAATACTGTTTTGTATAATTTCTCAATAACTACTTGAATTTCTTCAACTGTCTTTGCTGCAAACCAAAACATAAAGTCGGCATCATCTCTTAATCCTAGATTTGAATACGACCTAAACATTATTCCAGAGTTTTTAATTATATTTTCAACTTCTTTTGCAGATTCTTCTTTTGCCAAGTCTGCCATCCATCTCCATTTAGGATCAACTTTGAAAAATGAGAAATCAAAATAGTATTGATCATTGTCTTCTGACATGTTTTCTCCAATTTTGAAACCCTATTTAAACAAAAAACTAAATTCTCTATTGTAGAATTTCAATTACTTAAGTTGTGTAAATTGAAACGTTAAATTTGATTAGGCTGTTTGTTTTATGACCCACTCATAACCTTCTGCTTCTAATTTGTCTGCAAGGGTTGCATCACCTGTTTTCATGACTTGTCCTTCTGCAAATACATGTACATAGTCTAGTTTGTCTAAGAATTTTAGAATTCTAGCATAGTGTGTAATTATGATTGTTGTTGCCTCTTTGCCAGAAACTTGGCTGATTGCTTTTGCTACTGCTTGAACTGCATCAATATCTAAACCTGAATCTGGTTCATCTAAAATTGCAATCTTTGGTTTTAGCACTGCCATTTGTAAAACTTCTGCACGTTTCTTTTCTCCTCCAGAAAATCCCTCGTTAAGATATCTTGATAAAAATTCTTCTTTTAATCCCACTTTAGCTAAATTCTCTTTTAGATATTTCTGAAATTCTCTTACTGTGATGAAGACTTCTCTGTCGTCTCCTTCTAGTGCTTTGCTTAAAGAGTTGTATGCTGTTCTAAGAAAGTGAGAAAATCCTACACCTGAAACTTCTGTTGGATATTGAAATCCTAAGAATAATCCTTTCTTTGCTCTTTCATCTGCCTTTAAATCTAAAATGCTTTCACCATCAATTAAAATATCTCCTTTTGTGACTTGATATTTTGGATGTCCAAGTAATGTGTAAGCTAGTGTACTTTTTCCTGAACCGTTTGGTCCCATAATGGCATGTACTTCTCCAGGACCTGTCTTTAGATTGACTCCTTTGAGAATTTCTTTACCTTCTCTTGTTACATGAAGGTCTCTAATTTCTAATACTGCCATGCTGCGCTGTATTTTATTTCGATATATAATGCCGACGAAATTTAGCTAATCCTAACAGTAATTCTTGATAATAAAATGAAAAAAAAAAGGGGGGGGGTGTAGTGTTAGGCCAGAGTTGGTCTCAAAGTAATTTTGAGTTTGTAACATGTTAGAATCTCTTTACATCTATTTCTGATAGTAACTTCTGTGACGCCTGCAACACTTGAAACGTCTCTTTGAAGTACGTTTTGTCCAAGTAGGACTGATGCTACATACAGATATGCTGCTGCAATTCCATTTGGTGCCTTTCCATCTGAAATGCTACTATCTTTGGTTTTTTCTGCAATTTCCAAGGCTAGTCTTTCAACTCTAACCTCAGTTTGTGTCATGTTTGCTATCTTTGAGATGTATTTGTCCATGGTTACAACTGGGGCAGTTAATTGTCCCATTTCCATTACCATGGTTCTATAGTATCTTGCTGCAAGTTTTGTTTTTGATTTAACATCTTTTGCTGGACAAATTCCTCGACAAATTTCTTCTAGTGATCTTACTACTGCACATTGTTTACATGCCATGTAAATTGTAGCAGCTGTAATACTAACTACTGATTTTCCCTTCACATCAACATGTCCATCCAAGTTTCTGTATATCATAGAAGCAGTTTCCAACACATTCTTTGAAAGACTAAGACCATCACATGTCTCGCCCATTTTTGCTAAAACATTTGCAAGTCTTCTTTCTTTTGGTGAGGAAACTCGTATTCTTTGTTGCCATTTTCTGAGATTGTGCATTTGATTTGCAACTTCGTGGTTGATTGTTTTTCCACTAAAGTCCTTTGCACTAATTGAAATCTCAGTTGTTATTCCCAAGTCATGTTGAGAATAAGTTGTTTGGCCGGTTGCTCTTGCTAATCTCATTTTGTCTTCAAGATTCGAACTAATTGTTTCTGGACCACTATCTGCAATCTGATCAGCGACTACAACGCCACAACCAGAGCAGATTGTTTCACCATTCTGCATGTCATCAACTAATGTTGATTTACATTCAGGACAGTTTTGGGTTTCTAGTATGTTCATTTTTTTCTTCTCCTAAATTTTTTTGGTGTACTTACAGGAGATTGTTCAGATGCGAAAACACTTTTGCCAATGTATTTTTTGATATTATTTGTTAACGGAGTTGCTGATGCAAATGGTCTACTTACTGGACCAATCAATTCCATTACTTTTGCAACTCTAGTTCCTTTTTTGTCACAGAGTGTTTGTCCTTCAACTAGTTTGTCTGATAGTTGAATGATTGCCCTGCCACTACCGGCTAGGTGCATTATTTCGCCTACCTCCTGCAATTAAAGATCCTAACATGATATTCTTATCATGTACTTCTGTCAACTTTACTTTAGCTAAGAGCTAGTTTTGATTTTATTTTGATTGTTTTGACCTTTTTAAAATTAGTTTTTCAGAAATTTTGTTAAGTATTGTTGTCTTTGAGGATCCTTTTGGTAAGACAACATATCCGGACCTAACAAATGGTCTTTTAGGAAATCTTACTTTGTCATTTGATTCTGTAATTTCAAATCCTGCAGCTTTTGTTGCATCCATCAACTCTTTTAATGAAGGATCAAAAACACATTTCTCTAATCCTGCTCTTCTTCCTTTAGATTTTTTTAAATTCTTGTTGAAATAATCCAACCAGATTACGACATGTTCGTAATCTTTCAACTACTACCCACTTTCCATTCGATCATTTTAATGACTTGTCGTCTATTGTGATAAACCATTTGTTTTCTACAAAATAACAATCCCATAAATTTATTCCTTTATTGCACAATCTGTAAAGTTATTATTTTATGCCCTTTTCTGAAGTTTTGATATTTTACTCATGTAGAAAATAAAGTGGTTATGATTACATTGGAACTGATTTTTAAAGGTAGAATCAATTAAATCAAATATGACTGAAGAAGAATTAACTTTTCTTATTATTGGTGCAATTTTAGCTGCAATAACAGGTTCCGTTTTTGCATATCTATCAGAAATAATGAAAGACAGAAGAACAAAAACAAAAATCAAGGAATTATTAAATGAAGATTTTTTTGATATTTATTCAGGATATAAAGAAGAAATAACAAAATTAGAAAAGTGTACAAAAAATATTGAAGATGATGCAAAAAAATTAGTGAATCATGAAATTCGGGTAGGGGATTATTTTTTTAATGCTGGACAATATTTTCAATTTGAAATTTGGAATGCTATATTGACTAGTGGTTCTCTTATTAAATTGTCCACAGATGAAATTAAAATAATTGGTGCATTGCATAATGACATTAATTGGAATAACAAAGAATTAAGTTATTGGCAAGATACCACTATTGAACAAATAGAGAAGATCACAGCAGCTTATTTTGAATCTCTTAAATCAGAATCTCCATTATCATTATCTTCTTCATCAGATAAAATCAAAATTATACTTGACAACTATTTATCTGAAATCTTGCGTTTGATGAAAGAAACTATGAATATTTTCAAAAAACTTGAAAAATTATCATGGGTAAATTTAGATTCGAGATAAAAAAATAGAAATTAAGTTAACTCCCTTATAACTCAAAAAATGTCAAGTCATTAAAATTTCTGTTCTAAAACATGTTCTTAAACAGGATATTAAGACCCACTTTTCAATCGATCATTTTATTGACTTTACGTAAAGTGATTAAACTAAAACGACCTTAAGTGGGTAGTAGTCTTTCATTTTATTCTTTTAGTAAAACTGCGTTAGCTATTCCGTTTTGTCCTGGTCTAGAAACTATTCTACACTTGCCTTCTTGTATTTCTAGTATGGCGCCTTTTGTAATAATACCGCGTCTTTTGTAATCATTGTTTGTAGCATTACCTAAAACTTTGAGGATTTTAGTTTTTTTGACTTTGGCATCTCCTGAAGATAAGTTAACAAAATCAATTGATTTCAAAGCTGTCTTTCTGTTTTTTCCACGTACATGTCTTGTTATTGTCACTTGAGCTCCATTAACTGGTTCATTTGGATATCTATCAGTTTCATACTTTCGTCTAATTCTAAGTGGATGTCTTCTTCCTCCAGTTATTTTACTAGTTGCTAAATTCTCGACGCACTTTCTCACAAAACCTTGTCTGAATTACTCTAATTTATACAAAACGCAAAAAATTAGCCTTGAATTCAAATCTACTTAGTTTAGTTCTGTGACCATTTGAGGAGTTGGATTTGTTTGTGTTATACTTGCTGTTTTTCTCATTTTAGAGAAAAGTCTTTGTTTTAGATCTTCTACATCTCCTTGAATTCCAAAATACTTTTGGAACTTTTCTGATGTTGTGTAAATTTTCAATCTCCCGACATTTTGATGACTGATGTAATCTAATTGTCGTAGTTCTTTTAGATGTGCATAAACGCCTGTTCCTCTCACTTCAACTAATTGTTTTGATGAAACCGGTTGCTGAAATGCAATATATGATAATGTTTTTAGTGCCGCATTTGGAAGAACAGGTTTTGAAGCATATTTTTTTACCGTAGCGCTGTATTCTGGTTTTAATTGAAATACATATGATTCATCTGGAAGTATGACTACTTCAAGTGCTTTGAATGCTGACTTTGTCTTTTTCATAATATTGTTGAGTAATTCTAGTGTCTTTTTTCTTGATTCTGTGCCTGAGGCCCTGATTAAGTCTTCTACTCTGAGAGGTCTGCCTGCTGAGTAAAGCGCTGCTTCAATTCTTGCTGTTGCCACATCCATGTTCACAATTTTAGCCAATTATCTATCCCTCCTCTGAAATCTAGTTAAAGAAATCTTTTCTCCATAATTGATCAGTTTGTTAATTCTTCTTTTATTACAGTAATTTTGATATTATCTTCAATTTGTTCAAGATCAACCTTTTGGTCTCTGCCTAAAAATAATATTGCAAAGAAACACCTAATTGAATCCGTTTGATCAAGATCTGCAATAATGTCTTGAAGTAATCCAAATCCCGTTAATGAAATTTTTTTCATAACCAAGTCTTCGTATTTCCCAATGATACTTTCAAGTGAAATAAAATATTCTTGAAAGTCGGGTGCTTCAATTGGTTCAATCTCTAATCTCTTATTTCTTCTTGATTGAGGATTTGCAATTGTACCTATGAGATTTTGAAGCAATCCCAATAAATCATCTAATGAAACTGGATATGTTGATTCATGCCTAAATGGAATATCAATTAATTCAATATCTACATCTATTCTTTGGTACATTGGTTTTCTCTCCATTGCTGCTCTTTGTAATGCAAAAATGCTCTCGACTTTCATTCTATAAATTAATGATGATGATAGTGCTGCCATTCCTGCAACTTTAAAATCCTTTTTTCCAGATTTTTCTAGGATTTTTATTAATAAATTTAAAATTTGAATCAGATCAATATCCCAAACGTCTTTTTTGGAAACCGATGATGGACTAAATAGGATATTTACTGGATCTTGAGAAATACTATTGGGAGTTTCTGGCTCACTCATATGATAACTTTTATCATATTCAATAATATCTAAGGGATCTATTTTTCTCTCACTTCCAGTCAACTCTTATATTGTTATGACAAAAAATTAGCCTATGAAATCTGCTAGAATCACCGGTCCAAATGAGCCTCTTGTGGTATCAGAATTTGAGACCCCTGCCCCTCAAGGAAATCAGGTTCTAGTTAAAGTAAAATCTGTAGGTGTTTGTCATAGTGATTTGCACTTGTGGGAAGGTGGCTATGATCTTGGAGATGGACAATTTATGAAAGTTACAGATCGAGGTGTAAAATACCCTGTTACTCCTGGGCATGAAATTGCTGGTACTGTTGAAGAAATTGGTGATAGTGTTTCTGGAATATCAAAAGGAGATGAAGTTCTAGTTTTCCCTTGGATAGGTTGTGGAGAATGTCCTGCATGTAAAGTAGGAAATGAAAATCTATGTGATACTCCTAAATCAATGGGTGTTTTTCAAGATGGTGGGTATTCTGATTATGCTTTAGTTCCTAATTTCAAATATTTGGCAAAACTTGATGGTGTTGATCTAGACTCTGCAACTTCGCTTGCTTGTTCTGGACTTACTGCATACAATGCTGTCAAAAAAGCAAATGCCAATTCCCCAGAATTTCTATTGATAATTGGGGCTGGTGGTTTAGGGTTGATGGCAATTCAAGTCGCAAAAGCAGTAACTAAAGCCAAAATCATCTGCATTGATAATGATGACAAAAAATTTGAAACTGCTAAAAAGATGGGTGCAGATTTTGTTGTAAATACTAATGTAGTTGGATCTGTGTCTTCTGGAACCGGAAGTCCAATCCAAAAAATTATTTCTATTTGTAACGGTAAAGGGCCTGATAGTATTATTGACTTTGTAAATGCTCCTCAAACTGTGAAAACAGCATTAGCAGTTTTACGAAAACGAGGAAATCTTATACTTGTTGGACTTTTTGGAGGCTCTCTTGAATTATCTCTGGTGACCATCCCTCTCAAATCCATTACTATTCAGGGTGCTTATACTGGTAACTATGATGACATGGTTGAATTGATTGAGTTAGCAAAAAAAGGTGTAATAAAACCAGTCATATCAAAAAGATATACCCTAGATGAGGCAAACACTGCCTTAGAAGATCTCAAAGCACGAAAAATTATTGGTCGTGCTGTGATAAATCCATAGTTTGATTTATCATTACAAAATCTTATAAAATAAAAACATCAAATATTGATATTGATTTCAAAAGTAAATTGTGAAATTGCAGTTACTCATCTTAAAAACAAGCAATTCATTACTGCCTATAACCTGTTTCTAAATCAAACTGAGTCTCTAAAAAAATCAGAACAAGTCAAATCAGCTTTATTGTATCTGTTAGCTGCTGAATGTAAAAATAGACAAAGAAAAGAATCTGAAAATGAAATCAAAGAAACAGGTGATTTGTTTTTAAAATACTCTAATTCAAAAAATCCTAATAATGTAAAAGGTGCACTGCTTTGCGCTTCAAAGTGTTTCTTAAGTTTGGGTGAATTTGACAAAGCAAAAGATGTATATCAAAAAGCAAAAATGATTGTTCGATCCACAATTCAAGTCACAAGACCTATTGTCATCATTGATTATAGTAAAGCAGTTGCAATGAAGTTGCAAAATTATGTTGAGAAGTTAGGTTATTCTGAAATCTATCTCTTTGAGAATGGAAAGGATGCTGTAAAAGGATGTAAGAAACTATTTTCTAAAAACAAAGAACCTGTGGTTCTTCTTGATATGGGACTACCTGATCTTGAAGGTGATATTGTTGCAACAAAATTACTAGAGGATAAATTAAATTTACAGATTGTAGTTATCACTGCTGATGAAAAAACAACCACACGTGTTAACAAAACAATCAGTACTGGTGTATCCACATTTATTCAAAAACCATTTACACTTGATGAACTCAAAAAAGCAATAGATATCGCAGAATCTGAATATTCTTTATTACAATAAAAGCAAAGACATGTTTAGTATATTGGCATCTTTGATGTCAATCTCATTGATTCTATAATCAATTATCTCTTCTGAAAACTTTTCTACAATTTTCTGTGATGTGTTTGCTTTTTCAGAATCGACTTGAATTATTACTAACATGTTCCATTCCCCTTCCATGTTTGCTACTAGAAGATAATTATCCAATTTTGTAATGAACTCTCTGATAGAATCTTTTACTGATTCAAGTGACTTTGCTGGTTTCAGTTTCATCAATATTGCTTGATACTTGTTAATTCCAGATACATCTGTCAGAACTGCTTTATACCCTTTAATGATTCCACTTTTCAAGTCGTTCTATTCTTTTTCTGATTGTTCTATCTAAAACATCATGACTTGATTTTGTTAGCTCTGATGCAATTTCTTTTGATGGTGTTCTAGCATTGCTGTTGAGAATCTCAATAATCTTTTGATCAACTTTATCTAGATTTGACCATGCATCTTCACTCATACTACACAAAAGTTCTAATGCTTTTTGTATTTTTGGTTGAATTTTGCCCACATACCATTTCAGATTGGGCTAATCTTCTAAAATCCAACCTGATTCTAAAATTTGCTGATCTTCTTGTTCTCCCACTCCTGTTGCAAATCTCCAAATAAATGATGCATTCGTATTCATTTTTTCTTTAATCCTTAGAAGTGACTCTATTTCAGAATTTAGATTTTGATCTGCTGTTCCATGTTCTTTACAAAACTTGCATTTTGTATCTAATGTAATTGGTTCATTTTCAATTAATGGATAAGTCATACATGCAAGTGGTCTGTCTTTGTAAATTTTGCATGGAAATCCACCGTGTGGTGATTTTTTTCCACTATTTGTATCTAAGAAAGGGCATGTGTTTCCATTTTTTTCAATTCCCATCAATTGATATGCCAAAATTTTTGTTGGAGCTGAATTTTTTTCCTCAGAAATCCCAATTCTTGGAAAAATTTTGATTTCTAATTCATTTAATTTTCCTAATTTTTCTATTCGTTCTTTTTCTTCAGGAAGAATTAACACTCCTATCTTTCCAAATTTCTTACTTGGATAATATTCTCTTTCAATACAACATTGAGAACAATCTTCTATGCATCTAAATTCCATAGATTAGTTTTCATTGTAATAGATAAAATTCCTTGTGTATTGTGGTGTACTAAAATTTGACATAATCAAAAACCCTATCAGTTATATGCTTACAATGCTAATTATCTTCATGGGTAAGCGACAAGTAAAAAATGAAAGTGCTCTTAAAGAGATTCGTCTTCCTGAAGAAGGTGAACTTTTTGGTAGGGTATTGAAAATGCTTGGAGGTGAAAATGTCATGATAAAATGTGCCGATAGTGTTACCAGACGTGGTAGAATTAGAGGTAAACTAAAGAGAAGAGTTTGGATTAGAGATAATGACATTGTGATTATTGCACCTTGGGATTTTAAAGAAAATGAACGCGGTGATATCATTTGGAGATTCACTCTACCTCAAGTGACATGGTTAAAGGAACAAAATCATATTCCTAAAGATTTCTAGCCTATCTCGTTTTTGACTTGGTCTGTTTTTAATAACTTAATATAATGATTAATTATTTGGAAATCAAATGGAACAAGGCACCGTAAAGTGGTTTAACCGTACTAAGGGCTTTGGTTTTATCGAAAGAGAAGGTGGAGACGATCTGTTTGTTCATAAATCAGACGTTGACGGATTCATCAACGAAGGCGATAAAGTCGAGTTTGAAGTAGGCGAAGGTCAAAAAGGACCTGCAGCACAAAAAGTCAAAAAATCAGAATAGGCATAGAATTTTTTAATTTAAGATTTCTTTTGTTTTCTTAAATCAGTCTATCTTTTTATTATTTTTAAGATCAATGGCAACGATTCTAGTTGCTCACCTTGTATGACATTCTACAAAAAAGTTTTGTATATTTGATTAACAACTCATCCTAAAACCCTCCAATACATCAGAATTGATGCCAAGTAAACAAATCCAAGATAGTTATCACAATTCTTCTCGTATCTGATTGCAGTTCTATGAAATCCACATTTGAGCCATGCAAAAA
>JACERO010000045.1 GCA_013911135.1 Candidatus Nitrosopumilus sp.
GGTATCAAATGAGTTGTGATTCACATTTGATAAAATGATACACTATCATCAAGCTTTTTCTATCGGAATAATTTGATTGAATAATTGATAGTTTCTGATCTAATTTGAGTTACTTTCCCATCTACTGTACAAGAATATATCAATTAGCATAACTTAGAAAAAAGCATAGTCAATTAGACTATTTTCTTTTTTCCATACCCATTTAAGGGCAAATTCTTCTTTGGTAATTTTGATTAAAGATTTGCATTTTAGACATCTACGTGTTTTATTGGTCTTAGAATATCTCCAAAAATGAGCTTCACTTCTTTGATGACAGTTCATGGTTAACTGTATTTGCACCCATATTTGTACTGACTGTTGATTTAGTATAATTCTCATCCTTCCCAAAAAAATAATTTCAAATCAATCATCATTTAACTCAAATCTCTACACAAAAATAAATGTCAAATATAATTGCACGAATCTAAATAAATGGGCTCGTTATACAGAATTTATGAAGAAAATTTTTGTGAATGGTTACGGATCTATTGGTAGCAGAATTACCTCTTTTCTTAAAGATGATCCTGAGATTACAGTTATTGGAGTTGGTAAATATTCTCCCGATGATAAAGTGGAGATTGCTAATTCTAGAGGGTTGAATGTATATGTGCCTGAAAGAAGATTAGATGATTTCTCAAATTGCAAAATTGCAGGAACCATCGAGTCTGCACTTGATGATTGTGATTTGGTAATTGATGCATCCCCAGGTGGATATGGATACAAAAACAAAAAAAATGTCTATGAACCAAAAAATATTTCTGCTATTTATCAAGGGGGGGAATCAATCACTGGGTCTGAAGCAGTTTCTGATTTACTGTTTAATTCTAGGGTAAATTATGACCATGTTATAGGTAAACAACATGTGATGCAAGGTAGTTGTAATGTAACTGGAATGGGAAAAATTCTAGAACCATTGCGTGATAAGTTTGGGGATCAACTGATTCGCTTTGATGTGACCCTTATTAGGAGGTGGGCAGATATTGAACAAATTGATGAGTCCATTTCAGATACTATAGAGATGACAGAAAAATCTCATCATGGTGATGATGTTAAGGTGTATTTTGGAAAGGATGCACCACTTTTTGTTAGAGCAATAAAAGTTCCAACAAGACAAATGCATTTACACATAATGGATATCCGATTCAAGAATTTAGCCCCAAAACCCTCTGAAATTCATGAAATTTTTACAAATGAATTCACTGTTGCTACCTTGTGGACTGCAAAGGGTACCAAAGATGTGAGGGAATATGCTCAAAATATGGGCTTTAATTTTACAGATACAAACATGATTCACATTCATGCTAACATGACAACTTCAATAGGGGATACAGTTCAAATGATGTATTCTGATGATCAAACAGGTATTGTGATTCCTGAAAATCATATGTTGATGCAAGCAATGTTATTTGAAAAATCATATAAAGATGCATTTGAGCATACAGAATCGATTTTTCACATAAAAGAAAAAAAGCAAAAACTACAAGAACATTTTGCTAAAAAAGACTAGTGTCTAATTCTTTCAATTCTAATTTTTTGAGGAATATTTTTTGAAACTTTTTCAACAATTATTCTAAGTTCTTTTAATTCCATCTTGTCTCCTTCTTGTGGAATATCTTTGAGTCTTTCATGAAGTAACCCATTAAGTGATGCATAATCATCTCCTTCTGGAATGTTGGTCTTGAAAATTTCATTAATAAGATCAATCTCAATATCCCCGTTAGTGATTATTGTGTCTTGATCAATTTTTTCATATTCTGCTGGTCTAGGCAAGTCTGTTTCATCTTCAATTTCACCTACAATTTCTTCAACCAAGTCTTCTAGGGTAACAAGGCCTTCTACACCACCATACTCATCAATAACAATTGCCATGTGAGTTCTTCTCCCTTGCATCTCCTTTAACAAAGAACTGACCATCTTTTCTTGAGATGCAAAAACAGATTTTCTTGCAATCTGTTCCAGACTTGTCATCTTGTTGTCTTTTTCTAATTCTTTAAGAATATCTCTTGCATGGATGAATCCCACAATGTCATCCTTTGTATTCCCATAAATTGGAATTCTTGAATGTCCACTTTGATTAATTTGTGGTAATGCTTCAAAAAGTAACATTTTTGAATTAAGTGTAAACATCTTTGTTCTAGGAGTCATTACAGAACGAATTACGGTATCATCAAATTTTAGAGCGCCATGAACTAATTTCATCTCTTCTTTCTCAATTGCTTTTTCTGCTAATCCTTGATCAATAACTCCTTTGATGTCTTCTTCAGTAATTGGTGGAGGTGTATAACTACTCCCAGTTAACTTTACTACTCCTCTTGTAATAATCTCAAAAAATTTTACAACTGGGTAAAATACATAACTAAATGCTAATAACACTGTAGCATATTTTAGTGCTATTTTAGTGGAATTTGCATTACAGTATGTCTTTGGAGTAATTTCACCAAATACAAGAATCAAAAATGTCATCACACCAACTGCAATTCCCAATCCGTCATTTCCAAATAATCTGATTGCTAAACTTGTTGCAAGTGCAGAAGCTCCTACATTTACAAGGTTATTGCCAAGATTTACACTTGACATCATCCAACTTGGATTTGTTTTTAATTTGTGTAATGCTTTTGAGCCTTTTTTTCCTTCTTGAAAAAGTTGAATGACTTTTGATTTTCTAATTCCCACCAGTGCAACTTCTAAACCGCTAAAAAATCCAGATAGTCCAATGAGAACAGACAAGGTTACAATTTCAACCCATAAATCTACCATAATATCCCCCGAAAAAATTTCTTAGAACAACTATACAAATTATTCATTTAGTTTTTTAACACCATCTTTTGGTTACCATATTTTTGTAAAACTTGGATTTAACTCTTGAGATATCATGACTGTTCAAAATTAATTAGATCTAAAAGATGAGCCTAATTTTTTGGTGGTTTTGCAAATTTATTTTCAGGATTGTTGTGATATTCTACAGGTAGCATTGCATCTTTTTGTCTACCTGTGAGAATTCCAACTACTACATCGTCTTTTTTGATTACATCTTCATTGATTAATTTCTTAATTCCTACAACTGTTGCCCCTGATGCCATCTCACAATCAAAACCATTTAGACCTACCACAGACATCCCATCAAGCATTTCAGAGTCTGAAACTGTTGTTACTACCCCATTTGTAAATTCCAATGCACGTAAACCTTTCAAAATATTTGTAGGTCTACCAATTTGTATTGCAGTAGCTTTGGTTTTAGGGCGTATTCCTTCTTTATCTAAATGATCATAGTATCTTGATATTAATTCAGTATTGGGCTTACCTTTATTCCATCTAAGTTCTTCTCCTTCAAATTTTCCATTATACAAATCAGATAATGTATTTGCACCTTCAGAATTTATGACTGCAATTCGTGGGATTTTTTTAATCCAACCCCACTCATATAATTCAATTAATGCTTTTCCACAACTTGAGGTATTTCCTAAAGCTCCTCCGGGATAAACAATCCAATCTGGAGCTTCCCAATTAAGATACTCCAATGCTCTAAATGGAATTGTTTTTTGCCCTTCAATTCTAAATGGATTAATAGAGTTTACAGTATATCCGTCATGATTTTGCACATCTTCTAATGATTGTTTTAATGCATCGTCAAAATTTCCGTCAACTTCTACAATTTGAGCTCCAAATTGATATGCTTGAGTAAGTTTTCCTGGAGCAATTTGACCTGCAGGAATATAGACATTACAGTTCATGCTCTCATTTGCAGCAAACATTCCTGCAGAAGCTGATGTATTGCCAGTGGATGCACAAACAATTCTTTTTGCGCCAATCATTTTTGCATGAGTAACAGCAGTAGCCATACCGTTATCTTTGAAAGAGCCACTTGGATTGTATCCTTCAGGCTGTAACAATAACTTTTCATTTGACACTCCTGCAAATTTTGCAGCTTTTGACATTTGATATGGCTTTGATTGTCTTCCTTCTGCCCCATCTAGTGATACTAGATATTTTGAACACTCTTCAATATTTTCAGTATCTATCTGACAAAAATTTAGTAATTCTCTAAATCTCCAAACCCCACTTTCATTGAAAATGTTTCTTTGTGAATTTCGTCTTTTGTAAAATACTTCCTTTAGGGTATCTGATGGCTTATTTTTGTATTTTACATCTAACATGTGACCTTGATCACATTGTACATTTGTACTCTCGATTGGATATTCTAACCCACATTGTGGATTAATACACTTGAGATAAGCATCACCTTGCATTGTCATTACAGACAATTGGTGATAATTTAAAGCAAATGTGTAAATTTTGTACAAGTCAAGCTATTTTTCCTAAACTTTAGATTAGATTATACTGAAAAATAATTATGGTTACTTATAATGAATATCTAAAAAACATACTAAAACAGATATTAGATTCTTACAATATACTTAAAGAAATTGAGGATAAGGAAGAAGATCTCAATAATATCAAAAAACAGATGTTAAAAATTAATGGATTCTTAAAAGTTGTATCAAAAAAAATTGATAGTGAAAAAATTAGTTCATCTAATTTTAAGATAATAAAATCCAAATTTCAGTATTATTTGGATAATTATTACTTTGAACAAGAAATTGAAACTATGGCACCATTGTATTCAAATGATCTTAACAGAGTAAAAAATATGAGATTAAAGATATTGGAAGCCCTTGAAGATCAAAAAATGATGGATGAGGTTGTGGAATTAATCGAAAAAATATGACTAATGGAAAAAAATGTGTATTGTGTGGTTGCAAAGATCATAAATTATTTGGTTGTTCAAGACATATTTCAAAAAAGTGCAGTTGTTACAATAAACATAATTAAGTTAAACAAATAATTATTTTCGTTTAGGACCTGATCTTTCGTGGAAGTTCAAACAGCATTTACATTCTTTTTCAAGACATTCTGATTCACTATGATGATCACAAATCCCACATTCACAGCTTCTAGACATAATGGTAGTTATTTTATTTAGAATATAATGTATGCCTTGATTTTTTATGAGTTTAAGGTCAAATGGGGTTATTTTTTAGATTTTGGTTTTTTTCTTGGTTTTTCTTTCCCTTCTAATTCCTTCACAATTTCTGCTGTCTTTGTATCTACTGCTTTGATAATTTCTTGAATAAGTCCATCAAGATCACTATCCTCTGTTGTAGGTTCCACATTACTTGCAATATCATTAATGGTACTTGAAATTTCTGCACTAACATCTTCAAAGCTTTCAGAATCTTCATATGCTACATTATAGAGATTTTTGAGATTGTTTACTTGACCTATTACTTGGTCTGTTAATACAACTTTGTAATCCGTTCCGTTTACTTCGAACTCTTTTGAACTCATAATCATTTTCAAATTCTTTTGTTTATAATGTTTTCAGAGATTAATCATTAATGTTTGATATACTATCTAATCAAAATACAATATAATCTAGTGCATGAGCATCGCTGATTAATCTGGTATGATATGATTTTAAAACATACCCATTTTTAATATAGTCTACTGGAACCCATCTGTTTGTTGAAGTATAATGTCTCTTTTCAGCTAACTCTCTTTCAATAGACTCAATATCAAATTCACCTTCTTCAACTTGCTGTGTTTCAAGATGTTTAATTGTCACAAGAATTTTTGTTATTTTAACACGGTCTCCAAGTTTCCATCTTAGATGAGGAACCTCATCTGATACTTCCAGTACTTTGATCTTCATCTGTTTTTTCCCAAAAGTATCATAACTGATCAATGTTCTCTCATCAGTAAATTCTTCAAAACTCATTCGTGAACTGACTTCTGCATCAGAAACTGTCTCTAACAGTGATTCTGAGCTTATCTCAGTTGATTTAACATCATTATTTTCTTCAGTCAATATTGATCTTCATATTCTATCCTTAAAAAACGATTTGAAAATTAACTCAGATTAGATACTATTCCTTTGTTTTGTCTTAAATGGTATTAAACATTCTTTGAGAAAAAGTTCTTTTCTTCTACCATCTATTTTTGCAAAAAATCTTCCTTCATATGTACAGACACAATCTGTGATTTCTAGAGATTTATCCCAAATCTTGTAGAATTCTCTTAATTCTCGACTTTCATATTCTCCCACGCCTATTCTTTTCTTTGAGAGAAATTTGAATGCCAAAAGCACGTTTCTTTTTTTGAAAATATCAAATGTCTTGATCCATTCTAAACATCGCTCAATTTGATCTGCTGGGACTGGAAGTGATGTGCCAGTTCCAGATTTTGCCTCTATCGTGTATATTGTATTCTCTTCTGTACTCACTGCCAATACGTCTGGTAATGCAATACTTGGAGACCCAAGCCTAAATGCTTTCCATTTTTCTGTACTATTGAATCGTTTTACTAATGTATCTTCCCAGTGATATCCTCTTTGCCGACGTAGTCTGGCTGCCTTTTGATTGTTCTTTTTATTTTTTTTGATGATTTTTTGTTTTGAAATTGTTAATGTTAGTGATTTTGTTCTCAATGACAAATTATTCTCTGTATTAGATATAGTAAAGCTGGTAATTACACAATAACTCAATAAAATATCATATGTAAGTCATTTTTAGAGAAATTTTTTTAAAAACTATTAAACATTTCTAATTCATCAATTTAGTGTTGTCTGAAATACTTTTTGAAAAATTATTAGAACAGCGAGATTTCTATCTGAATACCCTAAAGCATCTCAGCTTTCAATTGATAACGGTCCATCTAAAAAGGAACTTGAGGATATTGAAATAATGCAAACAAAAACAATTGAGCAATTAAAAAAAGTGGAACAAGAACTTGCATTTATTTCATCTAAAAAAGTGCATTAGAGGGCAATGAGTTTATCAAACCCATTTATTTTATGGAATTTATGCTTGATGAACTTGTCAAAAACCTAGTTCTAGTAAAACAAGATTTTGCAAAAAATTATACTGGAAGTGCTCATATTCAAGAAGTAATACCTGCTTCAGTTTCTAAAGAATTTCCTATAGATAAACATCATTTGAAAATGCTTCATGATTTTGCTCAAAAAAATCCGATATACTATAATTCAATTGAAAAAAAAATTGCAGAAATTCCATGTGTTGTGTATGAGGGTGATATCAACGAATATTGGTTAAATAGCATAAAACATGGTTCCAGTTGCCAACCATTTTACCCTACATGGATAATGTCTGCTTATGTAATGGCGTCTATTGCAAAAAAATTAGGATATAACGAATTAGTAGACATTGGTTCTGGAGATGGACGAATTGCATTTTGTGGAAAAATATTGGAATTAATTCCATACAGTATTGAAATTGATGATGTGTTAGTAAAATTACAAGAAACAATTAGCAAATCTACAAATCAAAACTTTAATCCAAAATGTAAGGATGCATTAGAGTTTGATTATTCACAACTTCAATTAACACATCCTGTATTTTTTATTGGAGGTTTGCCTCAAACGGGTGGAGATATTTTGGCAACCAATATTATTGATAAAATAAATTGTATTTCTAATTTATCACAAAATACTGGATTAGTATTTGTTGGAAGTAATTCCAAAAGACAATTATCAAGTAACTTGGATAATGGTGGGTGGAGTTCAATTATTGAAAAACACAATTTGAATATAGTTGATACAGTTTCATTACCAACTATTTGGACTTTTGATCAAACAATTGAAGCTCCGTATATTTTCACAAAATTCAATTAACATAAAAAAAATAATTTTCATTCAAAATCCCACATTTTGAAATTTTAACTATCTGACCTATCCTGGGAATTTGTAAAATTTTTGCCATTACTTTAATAGTATTTTCAAATTCTACTATGCAAAAATATTCCTTATTTTGCTTCGAAAATTCGATTATTTTACCTTGAAAATCCCCTTTTCTCAGAGATACTAATCCAAAACAATGACTACAAAATTCCACAGGTGGCCACACAATTCTCTTACAAATGGTACATTCAGGAATACAAAAGTTTCCTTGTAATAACTCAGACTCGAAATTCATTTTTCTAAAACCAATACTGTTGAAGATGTAGCTGCTGCAGACATATTGTGAACCAACCCCACATTAGCATTGTCAACTTGTCTTGAATTTGCATTTGATTGAAGTTGTTGTGTAATTTCTATAGTCTGAGCTATGCCTGTTGCGCCAAGTGGATGTCCTGATCCAATTAATCCCCCTCTAGGATTTATTTTAAAATCATTTGTTTCATAAAGTTCTTTAATCATATTAGTTCCATTACCTGATTCAGAAAAACCTAAGGATTCTAATGCCATTGGTTCACAAACAGAAAATGCATCATGTACTTCTGCAACATCAATATCTTGTATGTTCTGATTTGCCATTTTTAATGCAGCATATCTTGCTATTTTAGTTGATTCCATTGAACTAAATGAAGTATTTTTTGTGAATCCTGCCGAAATTGTTTTTTGACCAATACCTGTAATCCATATTGGTTCATCAGTAATCTTCTTGACCATTTCTTCAGATGCCAAAAGAATAGATGCACTACCAGTGCAAGGTCTTGAACAATCTAATAATCTAAGATCATCTGTCAATTTTTTAGAATTCATTACATCTTGTATTGTGAAAGTTTTGTTTGATAGTGCATTGGGGTTTTCTTTAGCTTGTTTGTGGTTCTTTACTGAAACTAGTGAGAGTTGCTCATCTGAAATTGAAAATTCACGTTTATATGATTTAGTAAAAATAGATGCCCAAAATATTGGATGCTTGAATTCTCCTCTAGAATTATCCCATTCTAAGATTTGACCCGGACTGTCATATCTTTCAGCACCATTAATGAGAACCACATCTGCAAGACTTGACGCAATATAGGAATATGCTGAAACTATTGAATTTGTGCCTGAATTACATAGACTCTCTATAGAGTGAGCTATTTTTGGTTGGATTCCAGTCATTTCTGATAAAATTGGGGCGAGATACTTTGAATTATTGTTTGTAGAAACTAACACAGCATCAATACCATTTCTGTTAATTTTTGGGTTATTTTCAAAAAGTTTTTTTGTAGATTTGAGCAAAACAGATTCTATTTTTTGATCATCTTTTGTAAATGGAGTGATTCCATATGCTGCTATTCCTACTTTAATCATATTATTCCTCCAGAAATGTTTTTTTCAATAACTCAAAAGATTCAGATACATCTCCTACTGGATTAAATTGAATAATTGGTAAATTGATTCCTGTTTCACAAAAATTCTGAAGTTGTTTTTTACATTCTTCAGAGGTACCTGCAATACAAAGTGACTGTAACATTGAATCTGTAACAAATTTGTAATTTGATTTTAAACCTGATTTTTTGAATTCATCAAATATGTTAAATATTTCATTTTTGAATCCATTTTTTTCCAGAAATTCCCTATACACCTTTCCTACAGATATATAAAATGCCAATGTTTTTTTAGCACGTTCAATTGCAATCTCTGAATCCTCTGCAACACAAGTAATTATCTGACAAGTAGTGTCAATTTTTTTCTTTGCTTGCATTTTTGTTATTGTTTCTTTCATCTCATTTATTGGTCTTAAATAAAAAATTACACCATCTCCAATATCCGATGCTAATTCAACCATTTTTTGATTAACAGCTGCTAGATAAATTGGAATTGATTCTCTTTTAGGTTTTATCAGCAATGTAAAATTTTTCAAATTAAAAATATCTCCATCATAGTTTACTTTTTTCCCAGATAGCACTAATCTTATTATTTCAACGTATTCTCTCATTCGTTGTACTGGTTTTTCAAATTTGTAACCATGAAAAGTTTCAACTACTGGCAAACTGCTTGTTCCAAGACCTAGAATTAACCGTCCATCAGATAAAGTATCTACAGTAGCTGCACCCATTGCAATTACAGATGGACTTCTTGAATAGATATTGATAATAGATGAGCCTATTTTTTGAGTTGTTGTCTTGTTGGAAACCGCACTTAACATTGACAAATTCTCCATTCCCCATGTTTCAGGTATCCAAATAGTGTCAACGTTAGTTTTAGATATGATTTCTGAGCATTCTAGAACCTGATTTACTGATAATAGTGAGCCTAGACTACATGCAATTCGCATGAAAATTGTATGCATATTGGATATTTAGCGTATCTGTTTTACTAATGAGTTAATTTTGATTGAGGCGGCGTATTATCAGATCAGATAACAATCACAAACATTGAGTGAACAGACTTTTAATGAAAAATCATACCAAGGAGAAACCTTTTGGAATGATGCTACACAATACACCCTAGTTAGCAAAGATGAATCCTTTGTAGAAGAAGTAGCATACATGATGGTCACATTACACCGAACAGGTGCATAAGATTCAAAATTTTATTTTATTATTTTCTCTACTTCTAGTGAGCTCTCTTCGATATCTTTGATAGAGTCTATTGAATACCATTTTATCTTTTTAAATTTGATTGTATTGAGTTTACCTTTTTTTGCATAATCTGGAAAAAGTGTTTTTTCAATATCCCCTTTATTTGGTAAATCTTGCAGTGTTTCTTTTTGAAGATAATAAATCCCTGCATTCATCCACAAATCTGAAACCTCTTTTTTTTCTTTAAATTTTGATATTTTGTTTCCAATTGTTTCCAAAATGCCAAACTTAGTTCGTAATTCCACAGATGCAATTGAATTTGATTTTTTGGTAAGTTTTGTCAAATCAATATTTGTTATTACATCCCCATTAATTACAAAAAATGATTTATCATTAATCATTTTTCCCGCTTTTTTTATTGCACCACCTGTTCCTAATGGTGTTTTCTCGACTGAAAATTTTATTTTAACACCAATGTTTTTCATCGATAAATAATTTTCAATCATTTTTGTTTTATAACCTGTGCAGATAATTACTTCATTGATTCCATATTTTTTTAGATATTTTATCTGCCATTCAATAATTGGTACGTTCTTTATTGGAACAAGAGATTTTGGCACATAATCTGTGATAGGTCTTAATCTTTTACCATGTCCGCCAGCTAAAATTATTGCTTTCAACAATCACTGTCATATCTTTGGAGTATATGAAAATTTTCAACGTTGATTATTCTAATTAATCAAATTTTAACAATTAATCTTTCTTTGATTCGTTTCATCAGCATTCACTATATATCCATTTTTTGTGAAAATTCGTTATAGATTTTTTCAAGATCTTTTAATGGTAATTCAATTCCTAAAAGTTTCATGATTTCCTTCCAAGATTCTATGTATTTTTCATCATCAAGGCCTTTTCCCAATGTCTCAGCTACAGAGTTAACTCCTTCTGTTTTTCCTAAGGAGTAAATTGCAATCTCTCTGTCAGTTAGCATATTTTCATTCCTTTTCTGTCAAATAGTAGTGTAATTCTGTATAGCATTCTACACAATATTCTTTAAAATCTGTATGATCACAATCATAGACTTTTTTCACATCATTATTGCATTTAGTACAGATTGGCAATGTTGATCATTTAGGATTTTTTGATTTTAAGTATACCTAAGCCGATTTGTATCAATCCTGCAATGATTATTGGCATAGTTTCAGAAAGTACATTTCTTCCAGTTTCTTCTGCTTTTACAGGATCTGCATTTCCAATTACAACAGCTCCTCCAGTAATGATCAAAATACCTGCAATGATTATCATTATTCCAAGACCCTTTGATGATTCTTTTCTTGAAATAAAATATGCAATAATTGGTAATATCATTGCTGGAAGACCCAATCCCATTCCTCTTGTTTTATGATCAAACGGAATGAAGCCTTCTCCATTATCCGAACTATATCCTACTGCAATATCTGCACCATAAATTACAAGTAACACAATTGCAGTACCCGTAATTGCCAAAGATACAGTTAGAGCCACACTAAATCTAATTTTCAACAATTAATAAATCTAATCAGGCTGAAATTACTATTGTTTTTTCTTTAAGTATCTCTAATTTTTGTAATAACTGGTCAATTGATTCTCCATTTGTTCCAACTAGATTGAAATGACCCAGTTTTCTTAATGGCTTTGATATTCTTTTACCATACATTTTCAAAAATAAATTATCATTTGAAATATCAAGTGGTTGATATTCTCCTTCAAATTCTTTTGTTCCTAAAATATTGTACATGATAGTATTATGGATTAGTTTAGTGCCTCCAAGTTCTAAACCTAAAATTGCTCTTAGATGTTGTTCAAATTGAGATGTTTCACTTGATTGTAAAGTGTGGTGACCAGAATTGTGAACTCTAGGTGCAATTTCATTAATTACTATGTTATCGTCTTGCGTCACAAACATTTCTATTCCAAAAGTTCCTGCTCCTTGAAGAACAGACATTATTTTTTCTGCAATTTGTTCAGCTTTTTTTGTAACTTCTTCTGTAACTCTAGCTGGAGCTATTGTCTCACGTAGAATGTTTTCTTCATGAATATTTTCAACTAGAGGATATGTTTTGATTTGGCCTTTAGTGTTTCGTGACGCAATTACAGATACTTCCATTTTAAAAGGAACAAATTTTTCTAACAACAGATTTTGTCCTTTAAAATAATCAAATGCTTTTTGAATTTTATCTTCTGAGTCGATTTTAAAATTACCTCTACCATCATAAGCATCTCTTCTCGCTTTTAGTAATACAGGGAATCCAAAATTTTTTACATTATCTTTAATATCGTCAATTTTTTCTATTTTAATAAATCCTGGAATAGGAATATCATTTTCTAACAGAAAAGATTTTTGTAAAACCTTGTCTTGAATGATTCTTAATGTTTCTGGGGAGGGGTTTATCTCTGCATTTTTTTCGACAGATTTTAGAACATCACTGTCTCCAGATTCAATCTCATAAGTAATAATATCTGATTTATTTGCTAAATCAATAATGGCATCTTTATCTTTAAAATCAGCTACAATTTGCTCAGCACCGACTTGTGCAGCAGAACAGTTTTCAGTTGGATCTAATACTATGATTTTTGATATGTGTTCTGGCATTTTCTTTGCTGCCTCTGTAATCATCATTCCAAGTTGCCCACCACCAATAATTCCAAGGATCTTTACCATCATACCAATCAGCATTCATGGACTAAAAATAGCTAATGTTGATTTAAACAATTTTGTCGGATTTTTTGTAACAGTTATCGTTAATTACTCTCTAGTTTTTTCTAATATTATGGTATATTCAAAAAAGCCATTAGTTGGAATCATCATGGGATCTAGTTCAGATAGCAGAATTATGCAAGGCGCATCTGAAATCTTAGATGAATTTAAAATCAAACATGAAGACCAAATTGTTTCTGCACATAGAACTCCAGCCAGATTAACTGAATATGCAAAACATGCTGAAAAAATGGGATTTAAAATTATCATAGCAGGAGCTGGTGGTGCAGCACACTTGCCTGGAATGATTGCGTCACATACAATTATTCCAGTTATTGGTGTACCGATACTTGTCTATAATGACAAACATACAAAAAAAACTGATGCTTCGAAATTTTCTGCATTTGGAGGATTGGATTCATTATTATCAATTACTGAGATGCCATCAGGATCTCCAGTTGTATCTGTAGGGATTAACAAAGCAGGTAATGCCGGAATTTACGCGATGAAAATTCTTGCAAATGAATTTCCAGATTTAAAAAAGAAATTAAAACAACACAAATCTGATCAACATAACTCAGTCATGAAAGAATCAGAGCAGTTAAAGAAAGAAGGCCTTTCAAAATTTGCTAAAAAAAATTCAAATAATCTAAGTTAGTAAAGTGAATTGAATGTTTTTCTTTTTTAGTGCCTCAATTAACATATCTGCTTGTTCTTTTCCCTGAGTCTCAAGACTCAATGTTACTCCAGCTGAGCCAGCATTTATGTTGGAACTTAGTCTATCATGAACTACCTCTACAATGTTTGCATTTGCCAGTGTTATTTCATCAACGATTTCTTTGAATGCACCTGGTCTATCAGGTAACAATATGGATAGTTTTAGTAAACGACCCATTGCAGCAAGACCTTTGTCTACAATCTGACCTAAAAGATACATATCCACATTTCCTCCTGCTAGAATTACAACTATTTTTTTCCCAGTAGAAGGTTTCTTTGAAATCAAGTATGCCAAACTTGCTGCACCAGCAGGTTCTACAACAAACTTCATTCTTTCCATTAGTAAAAACATTGCTTTTGTGATTTCTACATCATCAACAAGAACAATTTCATCTATGAGTTTATTAATGATATTAAATGTCAATTGTCCTGGGGTTTTTACAGAAATACCGTCTGCAATTGTTCTTTCACCACCACTTGTAGTCAAAGACCCTTGTTTTACAGACTCATACATTGATGGGAATGATTTTGACTGAACACCTACCACTTTGATGTTAGGATTTTTTTGTTTAATTGCAATTAAAGTTCCAGCAGCTAATCCACCGCCACCTATTGGAAGATAAATTTCATCTACATCTGGTAAGTCATCTAATATTTCCAATCCTATAACTCCTTGAGCTGCAATAATTTGAGGATCATCAAATGCATGTATCATAGTAACTCCTGTTTCTTTAGCAATTTCTTTTGCTTTCGCAAATGATTCATCATAATTTACTCCCTCTAAGATAACATTTGCGCCATAACCTCTAGTTGCTGCTACTTTTGCAGGAGATGCATTTTTTGGCATTACAATAGTACAAGAGATTTTTTCTAATGACGATGCAAACGCCATTCCTTGAGCATGATTACCGGCAGATGCCGCAACTACACCATGTTTTTTTTCTTCATCTGATAATGATTTGATTTTGTAATAAGCTCCACGAATTTTAAATGAACCAGTTCTTTGTCGGAACTCTGCTTTCAGATAAACCTCAGAATCCGTAATTTCACTAAATACATGTGAATAAATTAATGGGGTTTTTTTTATGTCATCTCCTCGCATTGAATGTGCTTTTAGTATTTCATCGTATGATGGGTTCATGGAAATGTTGCTAGTAACGATGTATTTGACTTCTTCTATACAAAAATTGTATTCATGGTTAAATTTTATGCCTAAATTTGTAGGAATGCCTAAATAGTTCAATAATATAGTTCAATTTATATCAGGGAATCGGATCTCCCTTTGAGAAAATATCTCATTTTCCGGTTCCTTGGTTTTAATTTATGAATTGATAATTTTTTCAAATTTATTCAAGCGTTTTAAAATATTTTCTTTAACTGAATCAGACATTTTTCTTGGATCAAATAATCCTTCTTTGTTTCTATTTTTAACAAATTCTAAATCTATTGTACACAAACAACCTTCCTCCCCAGTGATTAGTCTATTGTCATCAATGAGTACAGAAGTTGTTTGATAGGTTTCAATTAAAAGAGAATCAAGTTCATTAAATAATTTTGTCTTCTTTTCTGATAGTTCTTGAAAGTTAATTCCTGCATCTTTTTCAATCTCGGCATAAACTTTTTCTCTAAATTCATCATTTTCATAAAATATCTCAAATAATTTTTGATGATCAAAGTCTTTGTATTCCATTTCTTTTAATTTGTTTAAAACAAATTGATCACTATTATCAGAAATTTCTTGTTTATTATTTTTTGTTAAATCAACAATATCCGATAATTCTTTTTGACAGTCAAGCACACGTTGAATTGGTTTATAATACAATAACACATGAAATTGCAATGATATATGACCTGAAATTAAATAATTTCCTTCCATTATCTCAAATTTTGTAAAAATTCTTCTAAGATCTTCATTATTAGTTATTGATACTTCTTGCAGAGACCAATCTTTAAGATTAAGATTAATTTTTTGAAAATAATCAGTTACCAGTTTTGGATCAAATGTTTTTTGCTCAGTTATAGTAGAATCCCCCATCATGACTTTGACATCAATCATTTTTGTCAGATCAGTCATATTTGTACGAAATAAATTTTGGATTACTTCATTTTTTTGATTTAATTGCTGAATGAATTCATTGGGGGATCTTGAACCTAAGCGCACAAGAAATAGCAAATTATTGCTCTCCTTAAACCTTCATCAATCTCTAAATAGACAAAATTATAATTTTAGGCATGGTAGATTCCAAAATTACCTGTATTAACTGCGGTATGGAGATTACAGAATATTATCACGAGGGTTATAAGGGAAACAGAGGAAAATGCCCTAGTTGTAAGGTGGATTTTCCTTTAGAATAGGAGAATATGATATGACTGAAGATAAAAATGAAATGAAAAAAGAATCTGAAGAATCTAAACACAATGATACGATTCTTAACAAAAATAAAGAGCAGATTCTAGATTCTGAAACCATGATCTTGGAAACTCAAAAAAGAGTTTGGGGGGCTCTCAAAAAAGGTTATGAATATTCAGGAGTAGTTGATGAATCAGATCAATTTCTAAGAAAAAATGTATTTTCAAAATTAAACATGGTAGTACTTTATGTTGATTTGGTAGGTTCAACTACAATGACATTAGAAATGCCTGCAGAAAAAATAGCAATAATTGTAAGTTCATTTTCACAAGAGATGGCAGCAGTAATTAGACAACATCATGGATACGTACTAAAATTTGTTGGAGATGCTGTAATTGGATATTTTGTTTCAAAAGAAAATGGACTAGTTGCATCAGATAATGCAGTTTTATGTGCAAAATCAATGATTTCAGTAATTCAAAAAGGAATTAACCCAATTCTAAATCAGTATGATTATCCAGATTTGATGGTAAAGATTGGTGTTGATTTTGGACAAAATATTGTAGTTAGATATGGAGCCGATGTAAAACATTCTCATGTGGATTTAATGGGTCCTGCAATGAATATTGCTGCAAAAATCCAAAATATGGCAAAACCTAACCAAATTTTGATTGGTAATGACGTGTTTCAAAAAATAAATCCAAATTCACAAAAAGAATTCCAACAAATTATTTGGAAAGATGGTGAATGGAAGTATCGTTCTAGATTAACTGGTGAGATCTACAAAGTACATGAATACAAAGGGTAATTTTATAGAAAGTGAATTATCATACTGTGAATCTGTCTGGACATTCAACATGCTCATAGTAATGTTCAGTGAATTTTTCCTGAACAACATAGATTACAATCTTATGAAGATCTTTTTCCTGGATGTTTTTTTTACATTTAAGACATGTCTTTTTTATTCCGGCCATGTGTACCAGCGATCTAAATTGCGAATCTATAAGGATCAGCGATCAGCTCAAATTGAGCAAAAACGACTGAGATTTTACTAAATAGTATATCAAATGCCTAAAGCAATGCAGAAATATAGCAAATATGGAACTCTTTTTATGGATAATTTATCAATAAAACACCTACAAGACCTTTATGGATTGAATCCCAATATTCCTCATTTGGCATTGCAATTTCCAAGATTGCCACCAGGATTAACTCATCCAATGTTCAAAATTTATGAAACCCCTATGAAAGAGAAATTTTCACAAGAAGTTTCCACTATTAATCAAAAGCTTCAAGGATTTCAACACATGTATCAGCAATATGCATCAGGATTAATGTCTATGAATTCTACAATTATCCCACCGGGACATCCATTGTATAGTAGACAAAATTCAGTTGAAACACTTCAAGCTGAAAATGATAAATTATTAAAAGAAAACTTGAATTTAAAGAAAAAATTAGAAAAAGAAACTACACCTAAACATCATTAAAAATTGTTTTTAAACTAGTTTAAAAATCCCAATAAATAAAAATCCTTATTAATTCTAAATTTAATTTTAAATATGGCAAAAACTCCCGCAGAAAAGTGGAAAGATACTATAATAAAATACAGGAAACAGTGTCAAAATATTTTAAAATTATCAAACAGTATTAGATATGCAGTAGTCATAAACGTATACGGTAGAACCTTAACCAGTAGATGGGAAAGTAACTCAAATTAGATCAGAAACTATCAATTATTCAATCAAATTATTCCGATAGAAAAAGCTTGATGATAGTGTATCATTTTATCAAATGTGAATCACAACTCATTTGATACC
>JACERO010000027.1 GCA_013911135.1 Candidatus Nitrosopumilus sp.
GATAAGAAGTGTAAGCACATAATTTCATGTCAGTTATTACAAGATAGTATTGTTTCACAAAGTGACATAGAGCAAACACAACAACCAAAGATTTGTCCTAAATGTTATTCAACTACAATTATAAAAAATGGTTTTAGAAAAATTAAGAACGGTACAAAAAGACAAAAACATTCTTGTAAGCAATGCAAATACAGATTCATTTTAGGGGAAAATGGATTCTCAAATGTAACATCTGATCCTAGAATAATTTCAGAGTCTCTAAATTTGATAATGTCTGGCATGTCATATCGTAATGTAACAAGCCATATTCATTCTACACATCAAGTAAAGATTAGTCATCCGACAATTGTGAATTGGGTAAAAAAGTATACAAACCTAATAAAAAAATATGTTGAAACATTTAATCCTGAATTATCTGATGTCTGGAGTTTAGATGAGATGATGTTAAATGTAAAAAATACAAAGAAAACTGGAAAAGGATTTCATGATTGGCTTTGGAGTATAATTGACCCTAAAACAAGGTTTTTGATTGCTACCGAAGTCTCAAAGAAGAGGGAGATTGCTGATGCCAAGAAAATTATTTCAAGTGGTAAAAAACTAGTATCTCAAAATCCAAATTATATTCTCACTGATTGTCTGAATTCATATCAAGCTGCAAAGATAGATGAATTTCAAAACAGAACCGCACACATCAAGACAAAATCACTCAAAGAAGGATTTGTGAATAGGCCTATTGAGAGATACCACAATGAGATAAGAGAGAAATTAAAATCAAGACGGGGATTAGGCAAAGATGAATCCACTCAAAATTTTGCAGAATTGTATAAAATCCATCATAACTATGTTAGACCACATATGGGATTGAATGGAAAAACTCCGGCACAAGCAGCCAACATTGATTTGAATTTAGGGCATGACAAGTATTTGGATCTGATTAAACATGCTTCCAAAAAACCAAATTTTGTAAATAATTTAGGTAAACGAATTGAAATGGTCACAATAATCAATGAGGGGGATTCCATCAAAGTCACACCAACAGGTTGGATTCAAAAACACACATGGAGAGAAATTAATGATATTTTTAGATTGTATGAGTTTAGTTGGTTATCTAATGGGAATAACGGTTGCTGGATGAAATTATTATCTTGAATCTTTTTTGAACATGAATAGTTTTATTAATTCTGAATTTAGTTCAGTTTAATGGAAGATCCATATCATTGCAAATGTTTTTTTATTAAAAATATTCAAGAGTTTGAAAATATTATTTTGGATTGTGGATTTAAAGATGAATTTCAAGAAGATCATGGACAGGTTTATGGTTACGTATTAAGAGTTGAAGATAAACTTCAACATCATATCAAGGTAATGCCTAATGGAAATATTGAATCAGAAATGGAACTGCCACCGGCATATCCAGCAGCACATCTAAATCAAGAACATAGTTATCCTGCACATCAAGAAACAGAAGAAGTTTTACGTGTAGCAGAAATTGAATATGAGATTATAAACCCAATACCAAACACATGCTTGAACAGAAAAATCAAAAAACCTGATAATCCAACACATGCAGTGGATTTGCCGTTGCAGGAGTATTTTTAGGCATAATAGGTTATGGCTTGAAAAAATTGTTAGATGGTGATAAAAAATGATTATAGTCATAATTTTATCATCACCCTAACTGACCACTCTATCACCCGAATTTACCAGCAGTTGAGAAACCGCCTAGTTTTGACCAAAGTACATAATTTTATCATCACCCTAACTGACCACTCTATCACCCGAATTTACCAGCAGTTGAGAAACCGCCTAGTTTTGACCAAAGTAGGTCTCTTTTGCAGCCGAAAGAATGAGTAGCAAAAAAATCCGAAAACTTGCAGTATCTGATAATGGTAGTATTGTTGGACTAATCACTTCAACTGATATAGTCAACCAGCTTGCAAAATAACTAAAACGTCTTTGTCTTTCTAAGAAATACTGTAACAGTTACCATATAACATGCAGTTGAAATGATTTCTGAAATTAATGATGCCAAGTATGGCTCTATTCCAATCTCAAGAAAATAATACAGTGTTGGCCATCTTACTGTGAGATATATTATTTCTCCTACACCAAATGATGAAACCAATGCAAGCAATTCTCTTTTGATTAAACTTGATTTCATAGTCTTGTAGCGTCTTTTATTATCTAAATAAAACAAACATGAAAAAATCCCAAAGTAAACAACGTATCCAAAAATTATGGTAAAAGTTGTGTTTAGATAATTCTCATAATCTGATAGTAATTGAGCAGCTACTGTCGATAATGATGCTGAAACAATAAAGCAGATCAGAAAATTTCTGTTAATTTGTAATAACTGTTGGTTTAGTTTCATAATTTTTTTGATGTTTAACAACTAATATTTCATATTAACTGATACCTAAATTATGAAAAAGAGATGTGAATGGGCAAAAGATGATCCAAACATCACATATCACGATAAGGATGGGGAAAGCCACAACACGATGATCAAAAATTATTTGAATTTTTAATACTAGAAGGGGCTCAAGCTGGTTTATCTTGGAGTACTATTCTCAAACGTAGGAATGGCTATAGAAAGGCATTTTCTAATTTTGATGCTTTGAGCGTCTCAAAATATACTCAAAAAAACATCACAAAACTACTCAAAAATGAATCTATCATTAGAAATAAACTAAAAATTGCTTCAGCCATTAATAATGCCAAACAGTTTCTCAAAATTCAAGAAGAATTTGGTTCATTTGACAAGTATCTGTGGGGGTTTGTTGAGCACAAACCAATCAAAAACAAATTCAAAAAACTATCTGATTTACCTGCAACAACTGAAATTTCAGAGAAACTAAGTCAAGATCTCAAAAAACGAGGATTCAATTTTGTTGGACCTACAATCTGTTATGCATTAATGCAGGCAATAGGTATGGTAAATGATCATACATCCCAATGCTTTCTACATAAAAAATAATTTTTAAACTAGAATAATTATCTAAATTTGTGTCTGAAGGAAAATTTGCAACCTCTATTTCCTGTATAGATGGTAGAATACAACTTCCATTAGCAAAATGGATCAAAGAAAATTATTCTGTTGACTATGTAGATGCAATTACAGAACCAGGTGTAGATAAGAATGTCACAAGAGATTCTATAACTGCATCAATCAAAACTAAAGCTACAATATCTATTCGTACTCACAAATCAGAACTAATTGTTTTTTCTGGGCATTATAATTGTGCAGCAAATCCAGTTTCTAATGAGGAGCATATTGAATTTATTAAAAAAGGAGTCGAGGTAATTTCCTCATGGAATTTAGGTGCAAAAGTTGTTGGTGTTTGGGTTGATGATTCCTGGACCGTTAATGCTATTTAGATTTTAGAATGTTTTTTGAGCAAAGATGAATGAGAAATTATCTCGCTTTTCAAAGACTGCAGGTCCTGGAATATTATTTGCAAGTACTGCCATGGCGTCTCTCACCTAGTGCAATCAACTAGGGCTGATGCTGATTTTAGTTTATTGATTTTGGGATTTGTTATTATAGTTACTTTGTTGAAATATCCTTTTTTTGAGTATGGTTCTCGTTATGCAAACTCCACTCAAACCAGTATCATTGATGGTTACAAAAAACTTGGTAAACCTGCATTATGGCTGTATTTTCTCTTAACTATTGCTTCAATGTTTTTTGTTACAGGAGCTGTAGGTTTTGTTGCTGCAGGATTTTTTGAAAATCTTTTTGGAATTGACTTTCTTGGCGAATGGAGCATAATCATTTTGTTTGCAATATGTGTTTCAATTTTAGCTGTTGGAAAATACCATATTCTTGATAGTTTGATTAAGATTATAGTTATTGTTTTGGTGATATCTACGGTTTCTGCTTTCTTGTTTGCATTGTATAATGGTCCAATAGAACCAGTAGAAGGATTTGTACCAAAAGAACTTTGGAATGCTTCTGGAATATTTTTCTTACTTGCATTAATGGGATGGATGCCTACTGCTGTTGATCTTTCAAGCTGGAATAGTTTATGGACATTAGAGAGAATGAAACAAACAAACTATAAACCAAAACTCAAGGAAACTCTTTTTGAATTCAGATTAACATATTTTATAACAGGAATTCTTGCAGTAATGTTTGTAACACTAGGTTCTTTTATTTTCTATGGGTCTGGTGAAGACTTGCCAAATAATAATTCTCTTTTTGCAAACAAAGTAGTAACCTTATACACTCAAACAATTGGAGATTGGAGTTATATCATAATTGCAGCATCTGCATTTACTGTGGTGTTTAGTATAATCATTGCTGTATTGGATGGGTATTCTAGGTCATTGAAAAGAACCATAGAATTGCTTTTTAGCAAAAAAGAGCAAAAAACAAGCCCAAAATTCAATAAACTTTACGTTATTTTCTTATTTGTAATCGCTATTGGGGCTCTTACAATCATATTTCAGTTTGAAAATAACCTAAAAGAACTAGTTGACTTTGCTACTGTTTTGTCGTTTCTGATAGCACCTGTAATTGCCGTTTTTAATTTTAGACTAGTCACAGGTAAACATCTTCCAAAAGACTCTCAACCATCTATGTTATTGAAACTTTTGAGTTTTGCAGGAATTATATTTTTATCTGGATTTGCAATAGTTTTTATTATTACTAGATTTCAATTTTGAATAATTAGAATTGTTTAAATTAAATTCAAGTGTGAAAATGCTGTGAAAATTTCAAAAAATATGCAAAAAGCACTAAACGATCAAATCACTCTGGAAGCAAGCGCATCAAATAACTACATGGCAATGGCATCCTGGTGTGAAGTTACAGGGTATAACGGTGGCGCTAGTTTCTTTTATGCACAGTCAGATGAAGAGAGAACACATATGCTAAAATTTATTCATTATTTGAATAATTTGGGTATTTCTGCAGTAATTCCTGCTACAAAATCACCTGCAAGTAATTTCAAATCTCTAGAGTCTATTCTGAAGACTGCACTAAAAAATGAACAAACTGTTACTACTGCAATTCACAAGATGGTTGAGATCTCACAAAAAGATAAAGATCATTCAACATATGCATTTCTGGAATGGTTTGTTAATGAACAAGTTCAAGAAGAAACAAAGTTTGAAACTTTGATACAAAAGTTTGAACTGATCGGACGAGACAAGATCGCTATAAATGAGATCGACAAGACTCTGGCAGCAAATGTTACAGCTTCTGTAGCTGATACAACTGCCTAGAAAATCTTTTTTCTAAAATCATTAATACTGGATATTTTTCTCATACCTCATGACAGTTATTGTAACAAGAAAACCAGGTGGTGTTACACAACTATTCAATACTGAAACTGGTAGAGTTACATACAAATGCAAAGCTGAATCTGCTTACATGTTGATTGAAGCCTTTGGTGGAATTATAAAATTCAATCATAAAGGAGCAATTGCAACTGTTACAGGTCATATAACTTCGCTTGAATCATGTGATGTAATTAAGAAAAGACACCCAAATTACAAAGAAGCATTGTCTACAATTATTTCATCATACAAAGAATTTTCACAAAATGTTTCTGATTCATATGCAAAAGAAATTCAAGAATTTGAAAATAAATTGTCTGGTCTTTAATTTTTAATCAACAAACATGTTTCTTGGTTGATCATGAACTCTACCAATATGTAATGCTAATTCTATTGGATCTTCACCATAATACTTTCCACAAAACCTGCATGCAAATTTGTGTATTGATTTGACAGATCTGATCATGATATTTTGTGGTATTAATAACTGTCTGATCTATTTATCCATAAATCATGCATTGTTCACATTCACAAACTTCTTGTTGCTTTGCTTTCTTCAAACACTTTCTGTGTTGACCTGCTTGACACTGAACACAAATCTCATCAAGATTATCTACACTTGTATATTTTTTAGATTGATCAAATCCAAACCCGCCATCTTTTGGTCCTACCATGTTTTATCATAATTGATGTAGTATTTCTACTTCACTAATTGATTGTAGATTTTATTGTGTTTTGCAATTCTTTTTTGTGTGTTTCAATTATTCCTCGTATTTCAAAAGTATCTACATATCCTCCAGCTGATGCACGAGTTGCTTTGAGTAGATAATGTAAAGATCCTTCTTCAATTTTTCCAACATAATATCCATAAAGAAAATCTAATTCATCCTCACACTTCCAAATTTGTTTGATGTGTGGAAATGTTTGTTTAATTTCAGTTGGTATCTCTTGAATTCTTCTTTTGATGTATTGATCAAGTGATTTTCTAATTGAAGAGTCTTGAAGCAATTCTAATGTTATTTGGTAGAACTTGTTTTTTAGTCCTTATCTTTCTCATCTTCTTTTCCATTTTCTGGCTTGTCCCACATATGCATAGTTCCTCGAATCATAAAAGAACCTACAATTATTGCTACTAATCCACCAACAATAAAGACAAAAAAATTTCCAATATCTTTGATACCTGCCAATAATGCTAATTTATTGCTAGTCTAATTATAACTGTCTAGGGAAATTTAATTAGATTCAATAGTAAGTTTGTAAAATTCCCGTCATAATGTCTAAACCTAAACAAGTTGTCGCTTGGATCGCACTTATTGTAGGTGGAATTGGATTTTTCTTCTTTTCTCAATGGATGACTGAAGTTATGCGATAATCTTGAAAACTAATTACATTCTAGTCATTTGTAGTAACGATCAACATGATTAGTCACGAAATTAAAAAATTTTTAGATATTCAAAAGCTAGGTTATGTGACAACTGTTGACTCTGATGGTAAACCAAACCTTTCTCCAAAAGGAACTATCATTGCTTGGACATCAGAACTGCTGGCATTTGCAGATATTCGCTCACCTGATACTATAAAGAATTTACAAAATAATCCTTATGTGGAAATTAATGTAATTGATCCTCTTTTACGAAAAGGCTATCTATTCAAAGGCCAGGCTCGAATTATTAAGGATAATTCACTATATGAAGAAATTCTCAGTAATTATAGAAAAAAAGGAATCAAGAGCCCAATTAATTCAATTGTCTTAGTTGATGTTTCTGAAGTTTCTGAAGTGACTTCTCCATTATATGATATGGGAATTTCAGAACAAGAAATTAAATCAAAATGGAAAAAGTATTTTGAAAGTTTGTGATTATCCAAATGATTTTGTTGATGCCTTGATTCTTTCTAATTCTTTTTTAGTTTTTTCGTGTTCTTTTCTTTCGTTTTCTACAAGTAATTGAAGTGCTTCAAGTTCTTTTTGTGCCATGTTAAGCTTTGATTTTAATGATCCTACTACTGCACTTGCTGCTTCAATAACTCTTGCAGAACTTTTTTGATTTGTATTTGTTCCTTGGATGAATTCTTTTTCTTTTGAAGTTAGAACACTTGTATCTTGAAAATGATCTTTTTTATCTAATTCTTCTTTTGCATTATACAGTCTAGCCCTTGCTTCATCTAATTCTTTTCCATATTCTATCTGTTGTTTTTTAATATTGTGGAGTACTGATTGTTCTTGTGATCTTTGTTCTTTAATTTTGTCATACTCTTTTGTCATTTCTTCTAATTCTTGTTTTATTTTCGAAAAATTTTCTTCAGTTTTATTAAATTCACTAATTGCTTTTGAATCTTTAATTTGTTCAGCATTTTTAATTTTTTCTTTAATTTCTCTGTGTTCTCGTTGGACTACATCAAGTTCCATCTTTTTTTGATTAATCTCTTTTTTAACTATCATTAAATTACTAACAACATAATTGTATTCTTCTTTTACTGTTTTAATTTTATGTGTAATGTCATTAAGCTCCTCTTGTTTTATTCTAAACTCCTTTTGAATTTTTTCAACTTCAGTTCCTAACTCTTCTTTTAGTATGTGTTCTTCATTTTTATCAGAAATTGCTTCTTCTACTTTTTTCTTTCCAAATAGTCCCATATCATTTACCACTTATTCCCAAAAGATGAATCTTTCTTTACTTTTGTTTAACTTTGTCTCTAAAAAATTTGAGATAAAACCCAATACCCCCAATAATTATTCCTCCAAACAAGGCCATCGTGCCTAATCCTGGCATTTCTGGGTATATGTTTGGTGCCAGAAATAGTAATAATGCACCTAAGATTATCAGAGCAAATCCACCATTATTTCTTGATCTGTTATGTTCTCCATGAACCATGATTATGTATACTCTGAAAGTGTTTTTGCTACTTGCTTTCTTCCAATGTCTGAAATGAAAGGCCCTATCTTTGGTCCTCTTGATGTTCCTAATATTATTTGATACAGTATTTTGAAGAAATCTTTTGGTTGTACATTATTTGATTTTGCAATCTGATAAATTGTATTTTGAATATCTTCAGGTTCTTTTTCTGTACTAAGTGCATCTACAAGTATCTTTAATGCGTTTTTTATGGAATTATCTAAATCTATTTCTATTTTTTCTTGTTCATCAAACTCATCTGAAAAGTTTCCTGCAAGATCAATGAGTTTTTCAATTTCTGGCTCAGGGTTTTTTATTACTCCATAATCTAGCAATTTTTTCATCACTCTTTCCACTCTGTCTTCTTTGAATATTTTTGTTAATTCAATTAGAAGTCTATAGTTAACATGTATGCTTGATTGTTTTGGAGGTGTAAGGAGATTTACATATTCATAGAGTCCTTTTAATTTTGTTAGTTTAGCTTGATTGTCTATTTTGATTCTTCCAAAGTAAGTATCTTCTAATTCGTTATATTCATTCATCAAAGATGGAATGTCTTCAAATCCAAGTTCTCGTGCGCCTGTAATTCTTTTGTATAATAATAATAAAATTGATTTTGGACTACCATACTCTAACCATTTTTGTGCAGTTATAACATTACCCAATGATTTTGAAATCTTTTTTCCTCCTTTGTCTAAGAACATTTCATATTTTACATGATGCGGATGTGGAAATCCTAAAATTTCATCTGCTACCCAGTCATTTACTTTTACAGAATCCATTATGTCTTTTCCATATGCTTCAAATCTGATGTCAAATGCTGACCATCTTGCTGCAAATTCTACTTTCCATGCTAGTTTCCCAAGATCCTTTGTGATGTCTGCCTCTCCTTCATGACCGCACCCCTTGATCATTTTTGAGCCAATTTCAACATCATGGCATCTGTACTTTACTTTTTTTTCATCAGCAATGTATTCTGTAGATTCTGCTGTGTATAGACGATTACACTCTGCACAAACTGGAAAATATGGTAGGTGTTTTTGATATTTTTCCTGTCCCACAAGTTCTGAAATTTTCTCTCCAATCTTTGTACTATTTTGCAAGATTGTATGAATTTGATTTTTTAGTAATCCTTGTTTGTAAGTATCAACAGCTCTTCTAAATTCGTACTTTATTCCTACCTTGTCAAGTCCATCTAAAAGAATACTGCTCATATGCATGCCGTATGATTCATGACATCCATAAGGATCAGGAATTAGTGATACTGGTTTTGCTATGTGTTCTTCTAAATTAAATTGCTGCATCCCTTCTGGAATTTTTCTTAATCCATCTAGATCATCTGAATAAGCAATTAGTTCTGATTTGTAACCAAAATTTTCTAATGCTAATTTAACTCCGTATGCTCTTACTGCATCTCCTAAACTTCCAATATGTGGAATTCCTGATGCACCAAGACCACTTTCAACTTTGAGAACATCTAACTTTCTTCCAAGAGATTTTTCACGTTCAAGTAATTCATAAGCTAATTTGTCTATCCAAGTTCCTTTTCCAATAACTTCTTGTTCTGACATTTCTTTTCACTAATTCAATGTTTTGGACATGTATGGTCCATATAACGAATACCCTAACTTTTGATAATATTCTCTTGTACCAACTGCACTAATAACTAACATTTTCTTTGCATCCAATTCTTCTTTAGAAATTTTTTCTGCTTCTTTCATTAAATTTTTCCCTAACCCTGAATGTTGAATCTCATTTTCTTCTTTCTCTCCAAGTTTCAATGATTTCCCATAGACATGAATCTCTCTTACAATACAAGTATCTTGTTTTATCTCATCTCTGTGAGCATTAATGCTTGGTTTTCTTAATCTCAAAAACCCATAGATGGATTCATTCTTGTCTTCATAAGACAAAAACACCTCTTTTCCATCTGAGGAGTCATAATTTATTCTGTTTAGTTTCACATCTCCACCATCTGATTTTTTGTTAGAAAGTCCTGCTTCTCTACATCTAATACATCTACATGAAAGCCCCTGTTTGGCTAAATTTTGATGGACGATTTGTCTTAGATTACCTAATTTTGGTCCTGCAATGATCTCATTTGGAGAAATTTCCCTTTGTATACGCATGATTCTGACCCATTTTGGAACATTCTTTTTTGCTTCTGTTAATACCCTGATCATGTCTTCATCAGAGTATGGAGTGTATTTCCCTTGTTTGTATTCTTCATAGAGTGGGGTGTTTTCAATTATTAGTGATGGATAAATCTTCAACATATCTGGACGTAACTGTGAATCAGAAAATAGTTTTTTAAAATCAGCAATGTCTTCTTCTGGTGTCATTGTAGGCAAACCTGGCATCATATGCGCAACAATTTTGTAGCCTGCATCTTTTGAAATTTGAAATGATTCTGTCACATCATTATAGTTGTGACCTCTGTTAACTATTTTATAAACTCGCTCTTGTAATGATTGTACTCCAATCTCTATTCGTGTGATTCCATAGTTTAACATTAAATCTATATCTTTTTTCTTACAATAGTCTGGTTTTGTTTCAATTGTGAATCCTACATTTCTTATCTGTGCATGTTCGTTATTTGATTTAGCTTCTTGCAAATCTTTTGAATCTGTTCCATTTAGAGCATCATAACATAATTTGATAAAATTCTCTTGATAGTTTTTTGGCATAAAGAGAAAAGTGCCTCCAACAATTACAATCTCCATTTTAGATGTGTCATGTCCAAATGCAATTAGCTTGTCAATCTTTGATATTATTTGTAATTTAGGATCATATTGATTTCCAATTGCGTTAAGTGTGGATGGTTCTTTTCCTGTGTAGCTGTTTGGAGTATTAAATTCAATTCCACCTGGACAATATGTACATCTACCATGTGGACATGCATATGGTTTTGGCATGAGTGCAATTACTGCTACTCCTGATGCTGTTTTAACTGGCTTTTTCAATAATACTTTTTTTAATTTATTAAAATCAGATTCCTTTGCCATTGATAGAATCTCATGATTTTTTGGAATTCTTTCAAGTGAGTATTTGGCACAAATTTTTATGATTTCTTGTTTTACCTGTTTTTTACTAGGATCATCAATTGTCAGCAAGTTCTGAGTGATTTCACTGCATGCTTTAGACAAAATAGAATCTAGTTTACTCATGAATTCTCATACTAATTTGGACATAAATTCGTTAAATAACTTGTTTACCTGAAATCTATCTTCGTCTACTTGTCTTTCTCTTAGCTTTAGTTCCTTTTCTAGCTGATTTTCTCTTTACACTCTTTCTAGCTGATTTTCTCTTACACTCTTTCTTTTACCTGTTTTTTTCTTGCTTGATTTTTTTACAACTTTTCTTTTGATAGTTTTTAATTCGTTTAGTGCTTCCTGAATTTCTTTAATTTGTGCAATCATGCTTGCTCTGAATGTATGATTGTTTATTTCTGCTGACATATCTTGTCATTTCAATTTTTTTGTAAGATTTAAGACTTTATGACTTGTAGTTTGAGTAAACTATCTAAATTATTGATACTGACTTTTTTAAGCACAAAATTATTGATGTTATGATCTATACTTTATAGAAAAAGTGTATGTCTGCAAAACTTTTTTTAATCTCATCTTTACGTAATTCAACCATTTCTGTCATTTCCGTTAAATCTTCATTTGCAGGAAGTTTACCATATTTTGCAATATAATATCCCATACTTATTCCCATTACTATGCCAGCTTTATGACCATACTTGAAATCTTCTTCAGATCTATATTTCCAATGTTTCTGATCACATTCATGTGTCTGAATTCCATGAGGGATAAGGCATTCATCAATCAACGAACTTATTTTCTCTTTGAATTCTTTTTCTAATACCATGCTTTACACCAACCCATCTCAAATAAAAAGCCAAAGATATTGTTATACATTTAGCATCAATCTTACCAGATACACACCTGTACCAATTGCTGTTGTTGCAATCATGAATGGCATTCCTTTTATGATGAAATCTCTGAATGCCATTCGATAACCGTGCCTTTCCATAACTGCAATGGCTACAAGATTTGCACTTGCGCCAATTAAAGTTCCATTTCCTCCAAAATCTGCACCTATTGCTAATGCATACCACAAAGGATTGAAATCGAGAGTATCTAACCTATTTGCTATGTTTGGGTCTAGCGAAATGTTTTCAATAATTGGAATCATTGTGGCAGTATAGGGTATATTGTCCACAAATGCTGAAGCAAATGCGGATGACCATATAATCATGACTGCTATTGCTTCAAAATTACCTCCAGTTGCAGTAACTATTTGATGAGCAAAGAGTTCCAGTGCTCCTGTTAATTCAACACCTGATACAATAATGAACAATCCTGCGAAAAACATCAAGGTAGTCCATTCTACATGAACAAATGCTTTTCCTGGATGAATTTTTGTAATTACCAAAAGAATTGCAGCTCCGGCTAATGCAATAATTGAAACTTCAACATCTAAAATTTCATGGAACATAAATGCAATAACTACTCCGATTAAAACTATCGCACTTTTTTTGAGTAGTGCAGGATCTTTGATTTCTTTTCTTTCATCAATCTGCATTAGTTTCTCAACATTCTCGGGCTTTTGTTTAAGATCTTTTCTAAACAAGATTTTGATAATAACTAAAGATGCTAAAAATGTGATAATAACTTCTGGAGTCATGTGGTATGCAAAACTCATAAACTCAAGATTTGCAGCAGATGCAATCATAATGTTGGGAGGATCACCAATGAGCGTAGCTGCACCACCAATGTTTGATGCAAAAATTTCTGCAAGAATGATAGATATTGGATTTATGTTCAGAACTCTTGCAACAGAAATGGTTACAGGAACCATAAGAAGAACCATAGTAACATTGTCCAAAAATGCAGAACCTACTGCTGTAATAACTGACAACAATATCATAAGCTTCCATACATTTCCCTTGGCGAGTTTTGCTGCCTTGATTCCTATGTACTGAAAAATTCCTGTCTCTCCAAGAATTCCAACAATTATCATCATTCCCAAAAGTAATCCAATTGTGTTGAACTCAATGGATCCTATTACAAAGTCAACACTATCATGTGCAGGAATTAGACCAGTGTAAATTAGAACAATAATGATGATAAGTGCGCCAATCATCGCAAGTGCTGTTCTGTGAATTACTTCTGTAACTAAAATCACGTAAATTCCAATCAAAACTGACATGGTTAACGCCATTGCAACTGTAAACTCTAACCCAATCATTTCGGGTAATGTAAACATCATAACGACTACAGCAATAAGCGTGATTCCAACTATTGGCATAATTTTTTGCAATCTAATACCCACCCATTTTGATTTAGATTGAGGCTATTTATTCTATTTTTTTAGAGTTTACAAAGACACCTTTCTTTTTACTAATATACCCAATTTCATATGTAGTTATTCTATGTTTTTTGAAGATTTTTCTTATTTTTTTAACTTCATTCTGTGGTGAGATCAAACAAAAACCAACGCCCATGTTAAACGTCTTGCACATCTCTTCTTGTTTTACTCCTTGCTCTTCAATCAGACCCATAATGGGTGGAATTTTTGGCAATGCATCAATTTCATATCCAATATTTTTTAGTCGTAATAGTTTTGTAAATGACCCACCAGTGATGTGTGCTAAACCATTAACTATGCATTTTTGATTTGCTTCTAAAACTGGTTTTACATAAATTTCTGTAGGGGTAAGTAATGCATTTCCTAATACTCCCACTCCTTTGATTTTGTCTTTTAGAGAATATTTTGTTAATAATGCCTTTCTTGCAAGTGAATATCCATTTGAATGAATTCCAGAACTTTTTACACCAATTATGACATCACCTGTTTTTATTTTATTTCCTAACACCATTTCTTTTTTTGAAACTAATCCTAACACCATTCCAGCTAAATCAAAAGAAAATCCTTTACCTGAAATTAAATCTGGCATAATTGCAGTTTCTCCTCCTACAATTGGTACTGCTGCTTTTTTTGCACCTTTGACTAACCCCTCTACAATTTTTTTAAATAATTTTACGTCATTTTTGTTTGCAGCAATATAATCTACAAATGATATTGGCGTTGCACCAATACATATTATATCATTAACGTTCATTGCAATACAATCAATTCCAATTGTGTCATATTTTTTCATCATATTTGCAATTACAACTTTGGTTCCAACACCATCTGTATGGGTAGCCAAAAGTTTACCTCCTGGAATTTCTACAATTCCTGCATAATGACCAAATCCATGTGCTATCTTTGCTTTTTTCTGAAGCTTGTGAGTTGATGTAATTAGTTTGCCAATTGCTGCTTGGCTTTGTTTAATTTTAGAAATGTCTACACCTGCTTTTTTGTAGGTTAGAACCATAGTTTGATGCGTATTTGCTGTGAATAAAAGAATTTGCCTATTGTTTCGATCACATGTACATTCCAGAATTCTCTTCTCTATGTTCTACATATTTTTGGGATAATCCACTTAATTCTGAACTGATTCTCTCTTTATCTTCTTGAAGCTCTGTAGTGTCTATATCCATTTCATAGAATCGATTTAATGCCTCAATTAGAGTTGCTGCTGCAGTAGAATCCGGTTCCGTTTTGTCTGCTTTTACTAATAGTGTTACACCTTGAATTTCTCTTACTAGACATTCGTTTAGTATGCCGCCTGGAATACCTGTAATGAATCCCTGAGGAATCATACTGATGTCCTTGTCTGCCATTGTTCTTACCAGATCTTCTTCAGCTGCACAATATGCTTTGTTGTCATGTTCAGTATTTGCAACTCCATCTAGGATAACAATCTCTTTGGATCCTTTTTGTGCTGCCCAATCTAAAATTGATGATACCAGACAGTAAAGTCCTTCCAGCTTCAATGTTATCTCACAAATTATTGCACAGATTGTTCCTTCTTGGTTTGCATAGAATCTAAACGGATGACGTAATCTACCTCTCATGAAAACTGTTGATGGAGGGAGATACTTTGATCTCATTACTCCGATCTCCTCCATTTCTAATTTCTCAATAATGTGATTAATTGCAACAGGGCCTACAAGGCCTGCTCCTACAAAGCCTGCAAAAATTATTGGATTCTTTAATCCTACTTTCTTTGTCTTAAAGACTTCAGCTTCAGGAAATTCTTTCTGCACGATTTACGTCGATTTGTTCTGTCTAATTACTATACTAACTAAGAGTTTTGTACGCTTTTGGTGAGATGGTTTTTAGTAATTTTTACGCGAAATCAAAAAGTTCAAATCTAAAAAATGATATCTTGTGCTTATTCTTTACTGAAATTTTGTATTGTTGTTTTTATTTTTGAAATCATTTTAAAATAATCTTCATTAGGCTCAAGACTTGCCACAAATAAGTTGCTATTGTCTATTGGTATGCTGATTAAGTTACCTTGTCATATTCTAAAACTGAAGATTTCTCAAAACCAAGTTCATGGGATAAATTTTGAGATTTTTCCCATTCCCACATCGAATAATGGATGGACATTTTCAATTCATCAGGGGACAAATATTGCTCTACTCCCCCTTGTTCCAAATTGTTAACTAAAACTCCTTTAGTATTTACGACTCCTGCAAACCTTATTTTTGAATCTAATTCAAGAATATCTTTACACAGTTTCTGGTAATCCATTGAAATTTGATGGTAAATTGATTATTAAAATATTATTAGTCCAAAGTAAATATGATAAAACTACATTATTTTCTTTAATTCTTATTATAATTTGATTTTATATTTTTTCAATTCCAAAAATTATACCATAATAGTCTGTATACGAAATATTAGTGATCTTGAAATTAAATTTTTGTGAAATTTGTTCTATTACCGCAAATTCTATTGTATGTTGATTTGTTTTGATTTGACCCTCTGATAACAATTTCTCCCATTCGGGGTACTCATTCTTTAAAAAATCAAAAACTTCATCATACCATTCAATATTTTTTTCACTTAAATTTATTTTCTCATGTCAAGTGTAATTTTAAATCTTATGGTGAGATTTTCATTTTAGGCATAGATAAAAATGAGTAATTAGAATTTACGTTATGGCAAATAGACCGGACTCTAACAGAACACTATCGACTAAAACTAAATTACTTCTAATTTTGATAATGTTTATTGTAATTAAATTGATTTTTTATTTTGGATTTGACTCTTCAGATGAATCAGAAAAACAAGTTGAATTTGATGATCAAAATCAACTAATGATTGAAGAAAATGCTGATTTAAAACAAGAAATACAGAATTTACTTACTCCGTAGTCCATATCATTGTCTTTTTCATATATTGTATGAATTGAGTCTAGTTTTTTCTGATTTTACTAAATGATGCACCAAGAATTTTCTTTCTGCTGATTTCTACTATTTTGAAAATCACATCAAAAATGCTGTCTGTTTTATTTCCTAAAATTCTGATGACTATTCCTGATTCGTCTGGAAGAATGGATGTTCCAACAGAAATTTTATTTGTATTCCTAACATTTTCATTTATGGAATTTTCTAGTTCAACTATCTCGTCCTTTCTAGTCAAGATGTAGACTGTTCCAACTATGTTGTATTCTCCTAGTATTCCAAAATTTTTCAATCTTTGTTTTTTTGGTTCAATTTTTGTATTTTCTAAAAATCTTATTTTCTTATCTTGGTTTTTGCAGTGTGTTCTTAGATAACAAATGTCATATTCAAAAGATTCCTCCATGGCGACTCTTCCTGGAGTTAAAATTTCTGAATACACCAAAGTGGCGTTATCATGAATATTGAGATTTACCTTTTGATAATATCTGGAATTCTTGTTTGGTATTATTTGATCAGGGATCCATTCAAAATAACAATTCTCATCAACTGTGATGTTTACAATTTGTGATGCAAAATTTGAGTTCATGCTGTAGATGCTAGTGGCACCTTGAGTTGTCATATGAGCAACGGCTTTATTTTTTAATAATACATCCGTTCTGTATCTGTCTCCTTGTAGAATTCCACTTGATGGCGAAATGACATAAAGATATGCTATTCCTGGAAGTGAGTTTTCAGGATATAGTGCTCTCTGAAATTGTAATGGGACTTGAGAAAATTGTTTTGTAACAACTGTCTTACCTTTACTGTCATTTTGAAGTTCCAACTCCAAAATACATACTTTTCCAACTTCTAATTGTTTTACTTTGGAATCATAAGTCTGAATTTCTTTTGGTATATCGTCTGGTGTATAATATTCTAGTTTATTCAATAATCACATCTTTTGTCTAATTTCTGATTTTGGTGCAGAACCAAGCAAAACATCATGAATAATGTGTTCCGTAATTTTCATTACACCTTCATCTGTCTTGCAGTTGATAAATTCAAATGGTTTTTCATTTCTAATCTTTTTTGCATCTCTTTTCATAATCAACTCATCCTAAAACCCTCCAATACATCAGAATTGATGCCAAGTAAACAAATCCAAGATAGTTATCACAATTCTTCTCGTATCTGATTGCAGTTCTATGAAATCCACATTTGAGCCATGCAAAAAA
>JACERO010000079.1 GCA_013911135.1 Candidatus Nitrosopumilus sp.
CAAATTGTTATTAGTTGATAGAGAGTTTTTTACAGCTGGAATAATTTCTGTGATAAAACAAAAACACTTGAAATTTCTAATGCCTGCAAAAAAGACTCCAAGAATTAAAGATGCCATTTTACAATATGTTAATGGAGATAGAAAATCAATTTCAAATTGTATGATACAATCCGCATCAGGGCATGTCGAGTCATTTACTCTAGTCATTTTACCAAACAAGAATGCAAGAAAAAAATCAAATCTTACAGACCAGTACATTACATTTGCAACAAATATTTCACCAAAAGAAATATCACACAACATACAATCCATTCCAACTGATTACAAGCAACGGTGGGGAATAGAGACAGGTTATGCCTGCATAGGAAGATTCAGACCAAAAACTATAGTTCAAACCAATCCATAAGGTTGCTATACTTTTACTATTCATTAATTTTGTACAATGCATGGATTATTACAAATTTGATAATATCTGAAGAATCGGATATACAAAATTACAAACCAATCATATCAATTGAAACTCTCAAATATTTCTTTGTGAAAATGATTGTGTATTATTTTAGAAATAACAAAAATAATTATTTCCTAGAATGTGTAATTTGATGTACTTTCCCATCTACTGGTGGGTGCTGGTAAAAATTCAGATTAGATAAATGAAAAATATGAAAAAAAGGATTTTTTCCTTTGTTTAGTCTAGTGGTTCTGGATGTCCTTTACCACGAAGAGCGAAACACACTACTGCTAGTGCAATTGCGACTCCTGCTGCTGCGCCAAATGCGGCTATACCTGCTTCTGCCATTTGATAAAATCTGACTTAACGGGCTTTTATAACTTTGCCAATATTTTTTTGCTAAAAACAAACTATCATAATTTTAAAATTTTATGATACTATTAGGTCTATTTTGTAAAATCAAAGTGAAGTTCATTTTCTTGGCCACTTGTCATAGAACTTAGATTGTAAAAGACATCACCAGTAACATGCCAACTTGCTGTATTATCTTTAAGACTAGTCCACAGCTCAGGAGTATTTCCAGAATTTCTCAAATTGATAGTGTCTTTTAGTATGATAGAGTTATCACCAAGAAGAACATAATAGTTTGAACCAAATTCAACCATTCCTGTAGGTCTACTTCCTATTTCACCACCTGAGATTTGCTCAGATTCAGAATAACCTGTTTCAAATAATTGATAATCCATAGTTTGAACAATCACAGCACCAGGATTAGGATTAATTATTTTGAATGCAATCTTAATTGTAGCTGTTCGTTCTGAAATTTGGGTAACAGAAATATCATCTAGCTCAATTTCAAGAGGATTAACCAGTATAACATTTTCAGATTCTGTAGTTTCACCTTGAGGTGCTATAACCATTGTAGGTCCAACCCAAAGAATTCCTCCCAATATGGTAATAAGTACTGCAACTGCAACGCCAAGAAAGATTTTACGATTCATAATTTTTGCTTTTCTCTAGATATCTTAAATGTTAAGACAGTTATTATACCATTGGAGGCGGAAAAAAATATGCAATATTTTCAAGCAGTACAACAAGGAAAACAAAGAGCAAGTAAATCACAAATGAAGATGTTTGATGCAGCTGGATTTGGGATGTTAACTTTGACAACCAAAAAAATTGATGGTGATTTTCAACCAGTTGGAGAGGAGGAATTTACTGCTATAATTAATTCCCCAGATGGAGATATAGTAATTATTGTAGATAAAGATGGTTTTACAAAGGCTCAATCAAAGGCAGTAGAAAAAGAAAAAGCTATATCAATTTTTAAAAAACTTCGAGAATCAGGAATTCTTGAATATCCAAAAAAGGATATTCAGATCTGGTCTGAAACAAGACCAACAATTCAAAACGAGATTTCTGACTAATTATTTTGAAGAAAGAATAATTTCGGTGCCTACATTGCCACCCTTTATGGCCTTTTCAATAATTTTTGGATCAGCCTTTATGATTCTTGTTTTGATTTTGGAACGCTCAATGATTTTTAGAGCAACAATATCCATCAAGTCATAGCCTCCTGCAATAGAATCTTCATGAACTAACATATTTTTCAAATTTTTTATTTCAATTCGTTTGAATTTTTTTGCTTTTTTGAATTTGTTTGGATCTCTGTCATAAACTCCATCAACATCAGTAGCGTTAAGGAATTGTTCAGCATGTATTTTTTCAGCAATCAATGCAGCAGTTCCATTAGTACTCTGACCAGGATGTAAACCACCTGTGACAACTATTAATCCATCATCTACTGCATGCCTTACTTCCTGTAAAGTAGTTGGAGAATGTGAATAGGCCTTGTTCTTTAGAGCATAAATCAATAGTTTTGCATTGAGTTTTGAGATTTCAATTCCAAGTTCGTCAAGAGTAGATTCATCTGCACCAGAAGATCTTGCATGAGAAATATAATGTCGTGCAATGCTTCCACCACCAGCAACAACAACTGGTTGACAAATTTTACTAATTTTTACTAGAAATTGAGCATAGTCTTTTAGCGCTTTGACATTATCTGTACCGAAAACTTTTCCGGATAATTTGATAACAATTCTTTTTTTCACTTTAGATCACCAAGGATTGATTTTGCAGCAATTTCAACTTTTTTTCTATTCTTTTGATGGGTATAAATTCTAAGAATATTCATGAATCCAGAAATTGCTGAAACCACAGGAATATCTGAAATTGGCATCTCCTTTGCAGAGGATTTTCCATTCTCATTTGTTATCAAAATTATAGATTTTGATTCGTTTTTTGAGGGTGCAAGAGGAATTGATGGAGTAGCAGAACTATCTACAAAAATTTTATTCTCATCAACTTTGGATTTTTTAGAAATAGCAGTTCTCAATTCATCAGTTCGTGTTTTTTTCAAGTTAGTTTTACTAGTTAGAATTCTCTCAAATACACATTTTAGTAATTTTCTGTTTTGATAATCTTGTGCAAATTGCCGTGCGCGTTTTAATTTTGAAGATTTTGATGACATTAGAGTTGATAAAACGTATTCATCTGTGAGTTTAACATATTCATTTAGATTAAAACTGGAAAAACCAAATTCGTCATCAGACAATCTTAACGCTTCAACCAGCATAACTTCTGCTGCTCTCACTGTTTTATGGAAATAGACTGCCTTGAACATTTGATATCTAGAATGCATCATTGATTCAAAGGAATATAATGCTGAACGTTCCAAAGCTAGTTTTTTCTGATGTACGTCAAGTGATTGAGTGATTCTTTTATGATCAATTTTTGCATGTTCGGCTCCTGTGAAATAACCATCTCTAAGTAAATAGTCCATCATATCTGCACTAAGTGTACCTGAAACTATTTCATTCATGTATTGAAATTTGGAATCCCCAAAGGCAATTTTTGTAATTAGCTTTTTGTCAAAACCATTTTTTGATAAATTATCACCAATCTCAGATTTTAAAATAATTTCTTTACCAAAGTTTTCATGTGAAATTTTTTTTTCCTGAATTATTTCCTCAAAAAGATGAGAAAAGGGTCCATGTCCTATATCATGTAAGAGACCAGCTAATCTAAGAATTTCAATATCATCTGATTTGAGAATTCCTTTTTCATTTAATGCATAGCCTGCTTGACTAGTAATGTACATGACTCCCAATGAATGCTCAAATCTTGTATGTTGAGCTGCAGGATATGTCAAATGAGCACCAGAAAGCTGTCTAATTCGTCTTAATCTCTGAAAAAGTGGATCATCAATTATGGATAACTCATGTTCATAGACTCGAATGAAATCATGAATTGGATCAATTATGTCTAGATGACTTTTTTTCATAATCTTATTTTCTTTGAGAATGTTTTCAAAATTTCTTCATGTATTTCTTGTTTAGATTTTGATGCATCAATTATCTTCCAATGTTTTTTCTTGGCAGTTGTCCTATAGATTTTAGATATTTTTTGTAAAAATTCTTCATTTTTTTCGAATTTGTCTCTATGGGTTTTCTGTCTATAGAATGATTCTTTTTGTGTAACATCAAGTAAAATTATAAGATCAGCTTTTGGAAGGCCAGCATCAAGATTCTCAAGCCAGTTTTGCTTCATGCCATTTGCTAGGCCATAGATCAAATTAGAATGATAATAACGATTCATAATTAGAACCGAATTTTTTTCTTGAGCTGTTAAAATTTCATTTAGTTTTTCCCATCTATTTGCAGCTAAAAGACAATGAATTACTTGAGGAGGGAATTTTCTTTTTCCATCCAAATATTTTCTGATTTCTTTTCCTATTGGGGTTTTGTAGTCAGGGAAATGAAATACTTTTGTTTTGATCTTTCTTTTTTTGAGCGCTTTTTCTAATAGAGTTGATTGTGTTAACTTGCCTGCTTGATCTCCGCCTTCAATTACAATTATCATAAGTTACCAAAACAGAGAAATTAATTGATTAAAAAATCTATCATGTTTAATTATTGGCAAATTATTTAATACCAACTCTACCAGTTTAATATTATGGCTGATGAAATTTCATGTCCTTACTGTGAATCAGTTTTTGAGAATAAAGAGGATCTTTCAAAACATATTGATAGAATTCATCATGGTTCAGGTCTTTTAGAGGGCGATTCACGAAAATTCTAAACTTATTTTTTATTTTACTAAAAATAGTTTCATTATAGAATTTTAGCTGAAATCTATAAGGTTTATAACCAAAAATTGAGCATATAACACAAAATGGGACTTGTTAAAGAAGTAATCAAAGAGATTGGAAACAAATCAAGAGAATTCTATGAGTTTGTATTGCCACCAGTTGACATGTTTGAAGAAAACGATAATCTAATAATTAAAATTGATATTCCAGGATTTGTAAAAAAAGATATCAATCTATCAATTCATGGGAATGTTCTTTCAATTAATGCAAAAAAAGATGAAAAGATTACGGGTACTGTAATCTGGAAGCAGCGACCAGACATTATTGATAAAAAAATTAAACTTCCAATGAGAATCCAAGAAGGTGAAGAACAAGTTGATTCTGCCAAATATGCAGAAGGTGTTCTAACAATTACTATTCCAATTGAGAATACTGAAAAAAATATTCCAATCCAATAATTCTATTTTCTAAATTTTGCAAATATTGTCATAACAGCTAGAGCACCAATCATTCCAGCTATACCAGCGGTTTCGTTTGTTGGATAAACTAGTGCACTTCCAATAAAGATTGCAGAAGACAAAATACTACCAGATAAGAGAACAGTAGACTTTGGTCTTTGCATTTGCATATACACTCGATTCTCATCCATGAATCGTTTTATCTCAGGAGCTATTGTGATGGTATCTTCAATTGATTTTGCAAACTTTGTAAAAGAATGTTTTATTTCTTCGATGTATGCATCTTTGATTAAGTGTTCTTCTTCTAGAATCTGTTTTAGAACCTTAACAAACTTGAAGTTGACTTTGTGTGTGTGATAGATTCCCTCTATAATTGAAGACATCCTCATATATAGTGCCAAATTTTTGGGCAACATAAATGGAAATTTGCTCATTGTTTTATTTGCAAGCTCCATTAACGCTTTGACTTCCATCTCTTCTGGTTTTCTTCCATGCATTGCTTGCACTGTCATCTGTACTGCTTTCTCAATTACTGTTTTGTTATAATCTGGCATTAGCATTCCAAGATCACTCATTGCTTGCACTGTTCTAGATGGATCCTTTTTAACTAGTGCCAAGTATAATCTAATTAATCGCAATCTTGTTTCATTGTCTATTCTACCAACCATTCCATAGTCATACAAGATTATCTGACCCTCTTTGCCAACTGATATGTTACCTGGGTGTGGGTCGGCATGAAATATTGCGTGCCTGAGTAGCATTGTGAAAAAGACTTTGTGTACATCGATGACTAGTTTTTGCCTATCTAGCCCTAGTTCATCAAGTGCTTCAATATCTGTAATTTTGATACCTGGAATATACTCCATTGTGATTACATTTTTTGAGGTATAATCATCATACACTTTGGGTACAATGACGTTTTTGTATTCTTTGACGTTTCTTGAAATTGTTTTTAGATTTTGGGATTCTTTTGTATAATCCATCTCTTCGTGAATTGTTTCAATAAATTGCGCAAGCATTGCATCAACTGAAAATCGTAAATTGGGATCAACAAAGCGCATTCCAATCGGCAAAATCTTTTTTAGAACTTGTATTTCATCATTGACCATCTTTTCAATTCCTGGACGCTTTACTTTGACTACTACTTGCTGTCCATTTATTTTACCTCGATATACTATACCTAATGAAGCTCCAGATAGCTCTTTTGTTTCAAGCTCATCAAATTTTTCATTGATATCTCCAATGTCTTTTTCTATAGTTGGTTTGATTTTATCAAATGGTACTGCTGGAACATCATCCTGTAGCTTTGCAAGCTCTTCCATGTATGGTTGCGGTAAAATATCTGCACGAGATGAAAGCCATTGTCCTAGCTTGATGTAAACTGGTCCTAGATCTATACAGGTTTTTAGAACACGTCTAGCATTTTTGCGGAATTTTTCTTGGTCAATATTTTTTCCTTCTTTTTGTACCCATTCTCTTCGGTGTTTTCTCAGAGCTATCAATGATGGTAAAAGCTTGATGATAACATGTATTGTGTGAATAGTTAAGATATTACTTCACCTTTGAGGCTTTGAGCTTTTTTGTAATTAGATATCCTGCATAACCTAAAACTAAAGAACCTATAATTTCTGCAATGGGAGATTTTTTTTGCTTCACAGCTGAGATTACCTTTGAGCCACCTAGTGCAGCACATGCAAAACCAATTAGAACTTCAGGTGCATCATGAATTAGATGTCTAAGTGGGTTTTCTCTAGGATCAACTTTGTCTGTATGAACTAGAAATTTATCATCATATTCTCTAATGTGTAAATTACCATAACGATATTGTTTGTTTGCACCATTTTTTTGTCCAAGGAGAGTTTCTTCTGCGTTCTCTAACATGAATTCTCGCAATTCTTTTGGGACTTCAATCTCATTTTCTGACATGATCGCAAGATCTAGTAATTGCTTATAATCTTACGGTCTAGAAAATATAGCGTGACTAATACAAATTTAGAAAAATGTTCAAAGAAGGGGTGTTGTGATAAATCCTACAATACTTCCTACTAGAAAGAGAAATACGCCCTTTGCCATACCCCAACATTACCTCTTTAAGATATGATATAATTATGATGTAAATTTCCCAGAACTGGAAACTAGTATTAGATTAGGGTTTAGATTCCATTTGAGACAATTTTTCGATTACCTGTTCAAGTTCTTCTTTGTTTTCATTAACAACTCGTTTTATTACTTCGATCTCTTCATTTATTGGATCTAAATGAATGTCAGTAGAGTTTTTGATCTGTTCTTCCAGATCTTTTAAGATTTGTTGGTTGTATTGATTTATTTTTTCTAATTCATTCTTGTATTTCTCTAAATTTTCATATTGATTAGAGATTTCAGGGACCTCTACATATTCTTGATTTGTAAGAAAACCTAGAAGAATAACAATACTTCCAACAACTAACACTGAAATTAGAACAACAATACTTAATCTCATTTTGAATTAACCTTACTTTTTTGTATTAGATTTGAAATTTAATTCTAACTTGTCTCAATTACTGCTTTTTTACGCCTACGCATAATGTAAATTCCTGCTCCTATGGCCAAAATAATTGGAATAATTATCATTGTTGAATCAGGGCCATCGTCATTACCGTTTGATGGTTCTTTAACAAAGATTGTTGCATCGTGAGTTAGAAAGATCTCATCTCTCACACTATCTTTGTATCTTACAGTAACGGTAATGTCATGTTCCCCATATCTTGTTTCACCATCAAATTCTATTGGTAAATTAAATGGTACAGGTGCATCAACTTCAATTTCATCAATAAATTGAGTATTTGATTTGATATTAGAATCTCCACGAGGATCAATAGTTACAAAACCAAATAATCCATCATCATTTCCTTCATTAATGATTTCTCCAATTACCATTTGTGTTCCAGATAATTCAATTACATCTACATTGAAAACACGAAGATCAATCAACCCCTTAATGTAAAAATCAACAATCTTTGCAACTTCATGTTGATCACCATGTGCATTATAATATGAAATGGATAAAGGAATTCGTAAAGTATCACCTTTAAGTCCTTCAGGAACATATATTGTTGCAGTAAGATATCTAGCAGATTTTGGATCAATATTTCCAATATCCCAGCTTGATTCTAAAATAACAACATTTTCTACATTAGTAGTTGATGATGATGTTGATGCACGTTCTGTTTGTGTGTTACTTGCAACAATATCTACACCAGAAATTGGAGCAGTTCCATCATTTGCAATTTCAATTACTACATCATTTGATTTTAAAGATGTAAGAAATGGCTCTAGTGCTCTTACATTTATCACACTATCACCTGTTACTTTGAAATCAAAGTCAGCAAAAGCTGTTCGAACTCCAGATTCTCTTAATCTAGAATAATCAACTTTTACAGTTCCAGGATACTGTTGAATTTGTATATTTTTATCGAGATTCACAAAAAAAGTTAGATGAAAATTTTCTCCAGCTAAAGAATTAGAATCACTGTCAGCATGAATTACTGTACCTGGACCATCAGATGCAGAGAAACTAAATGGTAATGATAATTGACCTCTAATTCCTGTGATATCTTGGGTTCCTACATTTGCAAATACAACTGTAAATGGAACATTGTTATCCCCTCCTTCAATTTCGATTTTTTGATTTAATGTACCAAAGTATGCATCTAAAAATTTGACATCACCAAAGTCTCTCTCAAAAGGAGAATTGCCAAATCCTCCAGATGTAATTTGAGCAAATGAATTATCAAAAATAAACGGTACAAGTCCAATAACAGACAATGACAACAATAGTTTGAGATTCATTATGCTAAAACCTCCACTTCTGATGGCTGTTCACCTTCAAATGCTCTACCATCTTTGATTGTAATTATTCTATCAACATTACCAAAACTTTCTCTTTCGTGTGTAACAATAATGAATGTTTGATTAAGTTTTTTTGCCATTGATTTCATTAATTGAACAATGGTTTCTGAAGTTACTGAATCAAGATTACCAGTAGGTTCATCAGCTAAAACAATTGATGGTTTATTGATTAATCCTCTTGCAATTGCCACTCTTTGAGCTTGTCCACCTGAAATCTTATTTGCACGTTTGTACATTTGATCTTCAAGTCCAACTGTTTTTAGTAAATCTCTAGCATCTTTTTCAGCAGTATCATTAATTCCAGAAATTTGTTTTGGTAACAATACATTTTCTAGTACTGAAAGATCACTGAGCAAATTAGAAAATTGGAAAATGAATCCTAATTTTTTATTTCTAAATGAGGAAATTTTATCATTATTTAATGTTGTAGTATCAATTCCATCAATGAAGATCTTTCCTTTTGTTGGATGATCTAATAATCCAATCATGTTAAGTAATGTAGATTTACCAGAACCTGAACTTCCAACAATTAAAACAACTTCTCCCTGTTCAATTGAAAGTGATACATTATCAAGAGCTTTTACTTTGTTTTCGCCTTCTCCGTAAATCTTACTTACATTTTTGATTTCAAGTACTTTAGACAGTTCTCATAGCCTCCACGGGTAACAGCTTAGTTGCCCTATACGACGGGTATAGTGATGCAATAATTGCCAAGGCAAATGAGGTCAATGCAGTTTGTATGATTTTTTCCCAGTTATAGGTGACTTCAAGAGGTAAACTGTTGTTAAATGTCATTTTTGATTCCTTTGCATAAAACGTATAGCCTAATCCTGCAGCAGTTCCTACTCCAGCACCAATTGCTCCAATTATCATTCCTTGAAAAATAAAAATAATTAGAATATCTTTTCTTTTAGCTCCAATTGATCTCATGACACCAATTTCTCTAGTTTTTCCATTTACTAGCATCATCTGAATTGTAACAATAGCAAATGCTGATGACATCATTCCAAAATAACCTATTATGTTGATCATTGCAATACCAGATCTAAAACCAGCAAGTTGTTGTTCTGCTGATTCTTCTATGGTTTCTGCAAGAAAATCATCATTAGGAAAAGAACGTAAAAAGAATTCTTTTACTTCTAATGCTTTGGATGGATCATTGAGTTTTACCATCAATGAACCAGTTGCATCAGATCTACTCATCATATCACGTAAAGTATCAATATGTACAACAGCTGTATAATCAAATCCTTGACCACCAGGTGAATTTGCAATTCCAGAAACAGTAAACCTGCGAATTTGATCTTCTCCGTATCTATCAACTACAAGAACTTTAATACTATCTCCCACTTGAGCTCCTCCAAGATCTCTTGCTACATTTGCTCCGAGCACAATAGAATTTCTTGAGAAGACATAGCTTCCTTCTGTAACAGTTTCATGTACAGTTGATGCTCTAATATCACGAAATGGATCAACTCCCACAAGTGGTACTCTAGTTTCTTCAATTCGTTTTCCATTTTTTGTCATATTCATTTCAGCAGTTGATGAAAGCCGCGGTGTTGCCGCTTCAACATATGGAATTCTTTCAAACCAATTAACAAGTGATAAATCTGATTTGTCTATATAATCAACTTCATCAGTTACAAGAACATCACCATTTCTGTAATCGCTGATATCTCTAACTATAGCATCAAACAGTCCTTGAAATATTACAAAATTTACGTGAATTACCAAAATTCCAATAGTTACAGCTAAAACTGCACCAATCAAACTACCTCTTTTGTTGAAAAGCATTCTTTTTGCTAATCTTAATCTATAATCCAACAGAGTCAATAAAATAGTCTGATATTTAATGTATTTAATGTATACTGATAAGATTATAGACAGTTTTATATCAAATAAGTAATTTCTATATTCTATGGAGTTGTTTAGATGACAAAATGGACAATTTAGATATGAAAATTCTAAACAGACTCTTGAATAATTGCAGAGAGTCTGACAGACAAATAGGTATAGAATTAGGAATATCTGGTGGAGCGGTGCACGCTAGAATTCAAAAAATGGAAAAAAGAAAGATAATTGAAGAATTTTTCATTAAAGTCGAACCACCTGTCTTGGGTTATGGTGTTTTGTACTTTGTTGTATCAGGTGAAAACATCAATGAGATTTTAGAACAAGTAAGTCTTGTAGGCGAGCCATATTTTGTAGTACCATGTATAGGTGGAATTACAGTTTGCAGTATTGTTGTAAAAGAAAATATGAAACAAAAAATTGAGCTTGCAAGTAAATTGATGAAGGGTGTTAGAGTTTTATCAATTTTTGAAGCAAAAAGCCCCGGATATAATTCAAATCTTACAAAAACAGATTTAGAAATACTAGAAGAATTAATTAAAGATCCTAGACAGAAAATTGAAAATATTGCTAAGAATACAAACTTGTCAACAAAAACAATAACAAGATGTATTGAAAAATTACAAGAAAATGATGGGATTCAATTTACCTTAGTTTATGATTCTAGAAAAATTGAAAATTTTATTCCTCATGTAATTCTTACTTTGATAGAGGGAGATCTAAAAGAAACATTAGAAAATATGAATAATACTTTTTCTAAATCATATTTACAAATTCCTTTTATTGCAAAAAATCAAATTGTTTTATTTATGTACAGTGATAGTATCTTCAAGATGGATGAACTGACTCAAAAAGTTAGAACTATTAAAAATGTAAAATCAGCTGATCTGTTCATTCCCAAAAAAATTTCATTTTACATTAAATGGTTAGAAAAGGCTATTAGTAATTTTAAAAAATCATCTAAATTACATTTAACATATCAAACAAATTAAATAATAACAATTTCTAAGATCTCTTATGAAGAAAAAGAAAATCTATGAGGGGAAAATTATAGGTCTTAGTGTTTATGAGGGAAAAATAGAGGGAAGAAAAGTTAAACGTGAAATAATAGAACATCGAGGTGCTGCAGCAATGCTTGCTTTTGATGAAGACAACAAGGTAATTCTTGTTAAACAACATAGATTTCCTCATGGATACGTTTTAGAAATTCCTGCTGGGACATTAGAAAAAAGAGAAGAACCAATAAAATGTGCATTCAGAGAACTAGAAGAAGAGACTGGATATAGAGCAAAAAAGATGACTCCATTAATCACCTACTATCCGTCAATTGGCTATAATACTGAGAAAATTCATTGTTTTGTAGCCTCAGGATTAAAGAAAATTACTGATTTGAAACTAGATGATGATGAGATATTATCTGTAGTAAAAATAGATATGCAAAAATTACTTAGAATGATAAAATCTGGAAAAATTGAAGACTCGAAAACAATTTGTGCAGTATTGACTTATGCTACTAAAAAGAAGCTATACTAATTATTTATTGTAGATAGGCTGAACAAGATCTGCTACATCTGCCCAAGATTGTGCTATTTTTTCAAACATATACACTAAATCAAGAAACTCTATTGGAATCTGTTTTTTATTACCCAATGTAGTTCTTAGTTTACTAAGTTTTGCTTCATATTTTTTATGCGATGATATTGCTTCAATAGCTAAAAGTCTATCTGGTTTTGTAAATGCATTAATAGATTTTTCTGCAAGTTTACTGAAATCTTTGACTACATCAAAGATCTTTTTTGAATGTTCTTTTGATAAAGATGAATCATATATGTAATTTGAAAGTTCAACAATTGAGTCACCTACATTTTCAAGAAGATTTGCTGCAACCCTATAATCAAGAACATCAATATTTTCTAAATTAAATATACTAGCTAATATTTTGTCAACAAGTGTACTACGGATTAAACGAACAAGTAAGAAATATTGTCTATTCACCTCAACATCACGATTTGCTAATGTTTGTAAATTAGACTTGTCATCTGAAATTAATCCGTTTGCTGCATCAGTATACATACCAAGTGAGATTGAACTCATTCGTTTAAGAATTTTTTCTGGATTGAGTGTTGTTGCATCCAAAAGAAATTGCATGTTAATGTGAGATGCATCTTCTTCAATGATTTCCATTCCAACTAATCTTCTCATAGAATTACGAATCTTTTCTCTATCTTCTCCAGGAACAAATGATTTTGAATTAATTTGAATTATATCATATCCTAAAAGATATGCTCCTGTAATGTCAGCTACAATATTTTCTTCTTTTGGCAATGGGTAAGAAATTACAAGTTCTTTTGTTGGACGTTTCTCTTTGTTTGCAGAAATTGAAATACTACCTTGTCCGGTTTCAATCTCAACTTGATTGCCTTTATCTAGATTATTTGCATCAACCCACTCTTTTGGTAGTGATACTAGGATGCTACTTCCAATTCTTTGTAGGCGTCGAATAAATTTAGTCAATTTATACTAGTTTAAGTAATTTAAGCCATATTCTTATATTTTGTGTAAAATTTATACTAAGATCAATGGAGGCTACGGCATTTTGTCCTGCTCATATTACAGGATTTTTCAAAGCTCATTTAGATGACACTCAGAATTCTTTAGAAAATTTAGGTTCTATGGGAGCTGGATTCTCAATTAAACAAGGAGTTACAACAAGAGTAAAAATTGATACAAGAGATAATCAAGAATCAAACTTTAGAATCATAACAAAGGGATATCAATCAGATAAAACAGATGTTTCAGAATTTGTTTTAAATAAATTTTTAAAGCTTGGAAAATTTTCAAACAAGTTTTTTGATATTGAACATGAGATATCAATTCCAGTTGGGTATGGTTTAGGTTCTAGTGGTGCTGTTGCATTATCACTATCATTTGCATTAGATCAAGCTCTTGAAACAAAATTAGAAAAAACAATAATTGGACAAATTGCACATAATGCAGAAGTTAATTGTAAAACTGGATTAGGTGATGTTTTAGCATCATTTCATGGTGGTTTTGAAATTCGTGTGAAACCAGGAGCACCAGGAATTGGTAGTGTAGAAAAAATCATGACAGAAAAAATTTCTATAATTATGATATGTTTCTCTCCAATTTCTACAAATAAATTCATCAGAGAATATTTATCTCAAATTAATGGTCTTGGTGGAAAAATGGTAAACAGATTATTAGAATCAAAAAATTATGAACATTTTCAAGACATGTCATTAGAATTTGCAAAATACGTAGATATTATGACTCCAAGAATGCAAAAGTTAGTTAATGAATTATTTGAAAATAATATAAAGTGTGGAATTGCATTCTTTGGAGAGACAATCTTTTCAATGATTCCAAAAGAAGATGAAAATAAAGTTCTAAAGATTTTACAAAAATATCCTGATGGAATAATAATAAAATCAGAGTTAGATGATAATGGGGCAAGAGTTCTTTACAATTAATTGAAATTATATGCCTTTAATTCCTAAATCACATCCAAGAGCCAAATCACTTTTAATTCGTGAAAAACTAGTAAGTGGATTTGATAATGGATTAGTAGCAAAAGAAGGACTCTTGGCTCAAGGACGAGGAGAGGCTTTTGATTATCTACTAGGAGAAAAAACAGGCAAGGCTGCAAAGCAAGCCATTAAGGCTGCAGCTGCGCAACTTCTTTTGGCAGATATACCTGTAATCTCAGTTAATGGAAATATAGCAGCACTATGTCCCAAACAAATCGTAAGACTATCAAAGCAGATCAAGGCAAGACTTGAGGTGAATTTGTTTTATGCTAATAAAAAGAGGAAACAGGCAATAATTAAGACGCTCAAAAAGAATGGTGCAAGAGAGATTTTAGGTACAAGTTTGACTTCATCTACAAAACTATCAGGGATTGATTCAGCTAGAAGAATTGTAGATAAAAATGGAATTTTTACAGCTGATGTTGTAGTTGTACCTCTAGAAGATGGAGACAGAACAATTGCACTCAGAAAAGCAGGAAAAATTATTATTACATTTGATCTAAATCCTCTTTCTAGAACTTCACAAACAGCCAACATTACAATTGTTGATAATGTCACACGAGCAATTGATTTGTTAATTAATGAATCTAAAAAACTATCTAAAAAGAATCAAAAAATACTTCAGAAAATTGTTGATGATTTTGATAACAAGAAAAATCTTACAGAAAATGTAATTCAAATAAAAAATAATCTTACAAGGAGAGCCAGAGTTGCATAAAACAGTACAAGATATTCTAAATATGAAAAAAGAAAAGAAGAAAATTTCAGTAATTACAAGTTATGATTACACTTTAGCTTCTCTATGTGATAAATCAGGAATTGATGTATTGTTAGTTGGGGATAGTGCAGGAATGGTAATGCTTGGTTATGAAAATACAATTCCTGTAACAATGGATCAAATGTGTATGTTTACAGAAGCAGTTAGTAGAGCAAGAAAAAATTCGTTACTAGTATCTGATTTACCATTTATGTCATACCAGGCAAGTATAGAAGATGCCATCAATAATTCCGGTAGACTAATCAAAGCAGGAGCTGATGCAGTTAAACTTGAAGGAGGTTCAATAATGGCTGAGACAATAAGTGCTATAGTTGATGTTGGAATTCCAGTAATGGGGCATATTGGATTACAACCTCAAACAACAATGCTTTCACAAGGATACAAAGTACAAGGAAGAACAAAAGATACAGCAATGAGATTAATCGAGGATGCAAAAGAGCTTGAAGAAGCAGGTGTGTTTAGTATTGCATTAGAAATGGTTAGTCATGAGGTTGCAGAGATAATTTCTGAAAGTGTTAGTGTACCTACAATAGGAATTGGTTCAGGAGTAAATTGTGATGGACAAGTGCTAGTTGTTCAAGATTTGTTAGGAATGTATGATAAAATAAAACCAAAGTTTGCAAAAAGATACATGAATTTATCAGAAGATATTGTAAAATCTCTCGAGAATTACAAAAAAGACGTAGAATCAGGCGTGTTTCCTGCGGAAAAAAACTGGTTTTCAATGGATGATGAAGAATTAAAAAAATTACGTGATCAGATTGGTAGCTAAAAAGAAGATAAAGAAAAAAGATCATCCGTCTTTAGATATTGTTAGTTCACATGGTGTAGAATTATCTGGAAAAAGAATTGTATTGTGTGTTGCAGGAAGTGTTGCAGCATACAAAGCAATAGAACTTGCAAGACTACTCATGAGACATGGAGCAGATGTTACCTGTGTCACAAGTAATGCAGCTACAAAATTAATACAGCCTGATTATTTCAAATGGGCTACTGGCAATAAAGTAATTACAAAACTTACAGGTGAACTAGAACATATTAGATTAGCAGATTACAATCAATCAGATCTAATAATAGTATATCCTGCAACTGCAAATACATTAGGAAAATTAGCAAATGGAATTGATGATACACCAATTTCTACTATACTTACTGTTGGATTTGGATCAAAAATTCCAATCTTGATGTGTTTGGCTATGCATGAATCAATGTATGATAATTCAGCTGTAAAAAAGAACATAGAGTTTTTAAAAAATAAAATTGAATTTCTTGCACCTCAAATGATTGAAGGAAAAGCAAAAGCTTCAGAACCAGAAGAGGTATTAGAATATATCTTAAAGAAATTTGGATTAAGATCAGCATTAGAAAATAAAAAAGTGTTAATGACTGCAGGTCCAACAATTGAACATATAGATCCTGTACGAGTGATTACAAATCAAAGTTCAGGAAAAACAGGAGTTAGTTTAGCATCTCAATTAATTTCTGCAGGGGCCAAAGTTACTTTTGTTTATGGTCCTGGAGAAGAAAAACCACCAAAGGGTGCAAAAATTATCAATGTTTTATCTAGTAAAGATATGCACAATGCAGTTAAAACTGAATTAAAGAAAAAATTTGATATTGTAATTATGGCTGCAGCTGTTGCAGATTATGTTCCAACAAAGCCAAGCAAAAATAAAATCAAAAGTTCAAAAAATGAGATAAAAATTAGCCTCAAAAAAGTACCAAAAATTATAGATCAAATTAAAAAATATCAAAAAAATGTACTACTAGTAGGTTTTAAGGCGGAGACAAATCTCACAAAAAATCAATTAATCAAATCTGCTCAAAAAAAATTAAAAGAATCATCGTCAGATATGATAATAGCAAACGATATAGGTTCATCTAGATACAAAAAAAATCCTCAAAACAATCAAGTAATCATTGTAGATTCTAGAAAAGTTGTTGTATCAGGATGGATGAAAAAACAAAGAATTGCAAAGTTCATCAAAAAACAAATTGAACTAAAAATAAAATGAAAAAATCAGAACTTCGAAAACTAATTGCAGAGTATAAAAAAATTGAACTAAAATTAAAAAAAATAAAGGATAAAAAATTACAAGAGAAATTGGGTCAAATTGAACATAGATACTATCATGAAACTGGCAAAATGCTAAAATCTGATCTAAAAGAGATTACATAAAATATGTCATAGATTAATGATTCTACAAATGAAACTCATCCATTCTGAATACAAACAAAGAAACATGAAAATTTGGAACGAAGTTGCTCCACGTTATCATAAAAGATGGGCTAGTGAAAGTATAGGATCATTTCAAAGTACTGCAAAATTAATAGAATTAGTAAACATCAACAAAGGTGATACAGTATTGGATCTTGCTTGCGGTACAGGTGTAGTAACAAAAAAAATTCGAAAAAAGATTGGCAATGTAGGATATGTTATAGGTGCTGATACTTCTATTACTGCAATTAAAATAGCAAAAAAATGGAATGAAAGAAAAACAAATTTAGATTTTGTGAATGTAGATGCAGAAAAGTTTCATTTTTCAAAAAGATTTGATATTGTTACTTGTCAGTATGCACTATTTTTCTTTCCAAATGCCCAAAAAGCATTAAAAAATATTAGAAATAGCCTCAAAAAATCAGGCAAAATAGGAATTTCAGTTCACGGAAGAAAAGAGAAAGTTCCTTTTTTTAGCAGTATTTTAGATTCAGTAACTCAATACATTCCAGATTATGTCCCTCCAGGTTCACCAAATCTTGATAGATTCGGTACAAAATCTGCATTAAGAAAAGAGATCAGTAAAGCAGGATTCTCAAAGATATCTGTAAAGGAATTTGTTTTTCATTATAGTCCTGGAAAATTTGAAGACTATTGGAGAAATTATATCAAATACATTGCAAAACCTCTAAAAGAAAAGCTAGATGCATTAGAGTATTCAAAAAGAAAAGAATTGAAACAGTTAGTAAAAGAAAAATCAACGCAATACACAAAGAAAAATGGAGAAATTGTATTTCCATGGCAAGTTTTAATTTTAACTGCAAAATACTAGAGATTCGGAGAAATAGAAATGGGTAAAGATAGAAAAGAGAAAGAAGAAAAACCAAAAAAATCTGATTTTAAAGCATTTCTTAGAAAAAGAGCACCAATTTATCTTGGTTTGATGGGATTATTCATGCTCTTCATAGTTCCTGATTTAATGAAAAGTGATTTAGAAAGTACTTTCCCAGAACTTGCAGCGGAAGAACAACAGATTCTTGATATTTTAATGAGATATGATGGACCAAATGATTCTGGATTAACTGTAATGGATGCAATTTCAATGAAAATTAGCGAAAAATATCCAGACGAAAAAATTTATGATAATAAAAAAACTAACGTTGAACTAACTGTATCAAATATAGATTCAGAAGAATATCAAGTTATTTTAAATTTCAAGTCACATAAAGGAGAAATGAATTATGATTGGAATGTAGATATGGGTTCTGAGAAAATTGTATCAAATAATCAAGAATCAAAATACATCATTGATTTAGTAGACTTTTATGATTAGGCTTAAATTGTAACTAAATCTTTAGTAAATTTGTGCATTACAATAGGTCGATCTCTTACAATTAACGAATCTTCTATTCTAATTCCAAATTTGTTTTCAATATAGATTCCAGGTTCTACAGTAATTGCCATGTTTTCTTTTAATTTTGTTTCACTTCTATACGAGATAGTTGGAAGCTCATGTACTTCTAATCCAATTCCATGACCAGTAGAATGAATAAAGTATTGACCGTAGTTTTTTTCTTCAATATATTTTCTACACGCAGAATCTACATCTTTACAATCTGCATTTGGTTTAACAGCTTTTAGACCAAGTTTTTGAGATTCTTTAACAATTTCATATACTTCATTTGCTTGAGTTGAAATATTTCCAAGTGCAAATGTTCTAGTTGCATCAGAAACATATCCCTTGTATCTTAGTGTAAGATCAGTTACTACAAGATCACCATTTGTGAATTTTCTCTGAGTAACTTGAGCATGAGGTAAAGCACCGTTAGGACCTCCAGCAATGATAAGAGGATTAAGTGTAGATTTGTATCCAGTGTCAAACATTTGCTGTTCCATTGCATATATCATCAAAATCGTTTGTAATTCTGATTCTTTTTGACCTACTTTCATCTTTTTTGAGCAAATATCGAACATTTCATCTATGATTTTAGAAGCTTTTTTGAGTATTTGGATTTCTTTTTCATCTTTAACTATACGAGAATTATAAAATGGTTCTGTAGATGATTTAATTTTTGGAATGGATTTTTTCAGAGACATCATAGTAGAATAGTTTTGGCAATCAGTACAAACCTGATTTTTCTTAATTTTTTCGATAAGAGAAGAAATCAAACCAGTTCCACGTTCTGCTGTAATTACATCACAATCTTCAGATTCTCCTTTTGCTCTTCCCACTTCAAGTTCTGGAGCAATGATAGTTGTTTTTCCATTTTTTTCAAGTAAGCCTATTGCCTCACCCCAAAATCCAGTCATGTAAAACAAATTTTCAGGCTCAAATGTGACTAGTGTATCACAGCCGATCTTTTGTGTATGTTTTAAAAGATTTTTTCTACGTTGTTTCATACGAAAAAACCTCTGTTTCTTAATTTATGTATGATGTAAAGTTTGTATATGGAAATTTTGATCGGATCTTTATGACAGAAGAAAAGAAGAAAGTAGTTGCATTACTATCAGGAGGGTTAGATAGTCAACTTGCAGTAAGAATGATGCAAGAGCAAGGTTTTGAAGTTTCAGCTGTTGCAATAAAAACTCCTTTTTGTGATTTTGATTGTGGAAGAGGATGTGGATTTGAAATTAGAGAAAGAGCAGATGATCTTAATGTAAATTTGAAAACAGTTTATCTTGGTGATGAATACATAGAGATGTTAAAACATCCAAAACATGGAATTGGCGCTGGCTTTAATCCGTGTGTTGATTGTAGAACAATGATGTTTGATGCTGCAAAAAAACACATGGAAGAAATTGGTGCAGAATTTATTATTTCAGGGGAAGTATTAGGTCAACGTCCAATGAGTCAACATGCACCATCATTACATATTATTGAAAAAGAATCAAATTTAACTGGAAAAATTGTTAGACCGTTATCTGCTAGATTATTACCACCAACAGATGCTGAAAAAGATGGTTTGATCAAAAGAGAAAATCTTGGAATGATTAAAGGAAGACAAAGAAAAATTCAAATACAAATGGCTAAAGAATATGGAATTGAAAATCCACCAAATGCAGGTGGTGGTTGTCTATTAACAGAGCCACAATTTGGAATTAAAGCAAAAGATCTGTTTGATCATATGGAAACTCCAACAATTAATGAAATTGATTTGTTAAAAATTGGAAGACATTTTAGATTAGATGAAGAAACAAAATTTGTTGTAGGAAGAAATAAAGATGAAAATGAAATGATTAAAGCATTAGCATTACCTGATGATATTTTACTTGAAGCTAAAGATTACGTAGGACCAGTTTCAATTTTACGTGGTAAGAATGCAAAAGCCCATGTAGAATTTGCGTCAGCTGTAACTCTAAGATATTCAGATGCACCAAAAACTGAACACAGTATTGTTTCTGTTAAAAATAGAGATTCAACTTATGAAGTTAGTTCAGAATGTGCAGAAGAGCAATCTTACATCAAATTCAGAATGTAGGCGTGAAATTTTTAAAGAATTAGTTAGAATTAAGGAAGAGTTTTTGAAGGAGTAGATCGGATTTTCAACAAGGATGCAAAAACAAGAAACCCCCACATATCTAAAGGCCATAACAATTAGAGACATCAGTGATGTTCATTCCATCAAAGAAGATATCAAAAAAGGAATAATTTTGATTCTAAGGGTTACACCACTAGCACAAAAGGATGTGGAACAACTTCGTAAAGTAGTTGAAGAATTGTATTCTATTGCAAAAAATTCTGGTGCAGATATTGCAAGATTAGGAGAGGAGAGAATTATTGTTGCTCCATCTAGTATAAAGATCTGGAAACCAGAATACGATCTAAAATAATTTTATTGCTTCTTGAATTTGAGGATAATGAGCAGGTACTCTATACATTCGTCTAATATTCATAGCAAGATTTTCTGATTTTTTACGTTCTCCATGATTAACTAGAACTCTTCGAAGTTTTGGTCTTAGTCTTTGTACAAATGACATCAACTGATTATAATCACTGTGACCACTGAATCCATCTAGTCTTTCAACACTACTATTGATAGTAACAACTTCAATTTTACCTTCTTTTCCCAACATAGATACTTGTTTAGAACCATCAAGAACTCTTCTTCCCATAGTTCCATTAACTTGGTAAGAAACAAACAATACTTTGTTCTTTTTATCAGGTGCAATGTTTTTGAAGTATTCTAAAACAGGGCCGCCTTCTAACATTCCTGATGTTGCTAAGATAATACATGGTGAATTTTCTCTCATTGGTTCTTCTCTGGCATCTGCATGTTCAATATTTGTGAAATATTCAGAATCAAATGGATTATCATCAGTTTCTAAGATCTTTTTCTTAAGTTCTTTTTCCAGATATTCTGGATAAGATTCATGAATAGCTGATGCCTCAGAAATCATTCCTTCTGTAAAGACTGGTGCTTCAATCATTTCTCCTGATTTCATATAGTGATCAATTACCATCATGATTTCTTGAGCACGACCTACTGCCGGAATAGGTATCAAAACTTTTCCTCCATCTGCCAAAGTATTGTTTATTGCATTAATGAAAGCAGATTCTACTTCTTGTCTACTTGGTTGAATATCTTCTTTAAGACCGTAAGTACTTTCAATCAACAGTGTTTCTACTCTTGGAAAATTCCAACTAGCAGCTTCAAACAAAATACTTTTTCCAAATTTTATATCACCTGAATAAACAAAATTATGATTACCATTTCCAATATGAAAATGACATAATGCAGAACCTAAAATGTGACCTGCATTTGCAAGAACTAATTTTATGTCAGGCGAAATATCAGTAACAGTTCCATATGGTAAAGTAATTGTTTGTCTCATGACTTGTTTAACATCTCGTTCTGAGTAAATTGGAGTTCTACCTTGTGCAGTAGCTACTTTGATTGCATCTAACTGAATTAAATTCATCATAGGAAGGGTTGGTTCTGTACAATAGATTGGACCTTTGTAACCATATTTACACAATGTTGGTAAGAATCCAGTATGATCTAAATGTGCATGTCCTATCACTATTGCATCAAGTTCGTCTAGTGTTAGATTTAGAGAATCTAGTCTTGGAAATGCATCCATTGGTGAACGTGCACCAGGATTTAGTCCACAATCAATTAAGATTTTACTTTCAGGAGTGGATAGTAGTAATGAGGACCTACCAACTTGGCCAAATCCACCAAGAGTATAAAGAGAAACTTCAGTTCTTTGAGATAATCTAGGTCTGAAAATTTCATCACCTACTTGTTTGAGTTGTTTACTTCTCTCAGTAGAGTATTGTTTTAGAGTTGCATTGATTGTTTGAATAGTACGTGAAGGTATAGTTGTAGATTTTCTGACACGTAATTTCCATCCTGTTTTTTCAGTAACTTCAGCATGATTGAATTCCTTTGCATCTCTTTGTAACAACCAAGGTCTTTTTGCTTCGACTGAAACTTCACCAGTGGTTATATCAAAAATAGTTCCTTGTAGATTTGCTTCTTTTGGAACACATTCTGCAAGAATTCGTCTAGCTTCATCTTCAGGTTTTCTAATTGATTCGTCTGTTCTTACAACAATTCTTTTTTTGATTACATTGACAAGATTTGATATTAATTCATTATTTTCCATTAGATACCGAGGAGTTTTTGTGTAAAGTGCAATTCGTGGTCCTTCATATTCAATTTTTGTAACACCGGCCTCTTTGGGAATACTTTGCAGTATGGTGGCCATTATGTTTTGGCTAGAAGGTAATTCTTTTTGTTGTTGTTTTCTTTGCATAAAATCACTAAAGTTCGATGATTGCTTTCTTTTGTTCATCGGTTAAAAGATGGAATCCATCTTTATCCATTACTGCGATGTTAATTCCATCGCCAGTACCAATATTTCTAACTATTGCAGCTTTAACAGCTCGTAGAGCTATTTTTTTTGCTTCTTCAACTGTAAGATCTTTTTGATATTCTTCTTCAAGTAAACCATAAGCTACTGGTGAACCGCTACCAGTTGTAACATATGATTTCTCTTCAACTGAACCAAACATATCAATATTAAACAATGCAGGACCGTTTGCATCATAACCACCAAGTAAGATATCAGCCATGAATGGATAGCCTCTATTTTGATGGAATATCAATGAGCAGAGTCTTGCAAGTGAATGAATTGAGATTGGATTTGGTTTTTCAACTCTATGTAAATTAGAATGATAACGTAAAATATCAACAATATTTTGTGCGTCTGCCACGCCACCAGCCAAGGTTAACCCTGCGTGCAAATCAATTTTTTGAATTTTCATTGTGTTATTGTTTGCAATAAAATAACCTGCACTTGCTCTCATATCAGCACATAATACAACACCATCGGTAGCTTTGATACCTACAGTGGTAGTCCCATGCAGAATTTTTTCTTCAACGTTGTTTGACATAAAATACACCTATTAAGATAAAATGGATTGCAGGTTCCCTTTTAAATAACTTTTTGATCCCTGAAAATCATAAATAATAACAAAAAATCAAGATCGCATGCAATCGCATACGATGGAACTTCCTAGGCTCATTGAAATTGGTGAGAAAAATATTGGTGATTTTGGAAAATTTCTAAATTCATTAAATAAACCAAAAAAAGTTTCTTTGATATCTGGAACAAATGTTCAAAAGGTTTTAAGGAAAAAAATTGAAAAATCACTCAAAGTAAAAAAAATTCGATTTATTTGGCATACATCAATAGATAATCAAATAAAATCATTGAATAAAATTCAAAAAGATGTTAAAAAAGACAATTCTGACATGGTTGTTGGTATTGGTGGAGGTCGTTCTGTAGATACAGCAAAATTAATTTCATATAATTTAGGTAAACCATTTGTAAGCTTACCAACTGCAGCTTCTCATGATGGAATGGCAAGTCCATTTGTTTCTGTAAAAAGTGACTTGCCACATTCAATTGTAGCATCTGCACCTATGGGTGTTTTTGTAGATATTGATGTAATTAGAAAAGCTCCTACCAAGTTGTTAGCTAGTGGTTGTGGAGATCTTATTGCAAATATTATAGCAGTAAAAGATTGGCAATTAGGTCACAAAAAGAAGAAAGAATACTATGGAAGATATGCAGCAGATCTAGCCATGATGAGTGCTAAGATAGTTATGGAAAATTCTTCTAAATTTGCAAAGGAAGGATTGGATGCAAGGGTGATTGTAGAAGGATTGATCAGTGCAGGAGTAGCATCATGTATTGCAGGAAGTAGCAGACCATGTTCTGGTGCAGAACATCTTTTTTCACATGCACTTGATAAAATTGCTCCAGGTATTGGACTTCATGGAGAGAAGTGTGGAATTGGTTCTATAATGATGGCAAAATTACAAGGACAGAATTGGAAAAAAATTGTAAAGACGTTAAAAGATGTCAAAGCTCCAACAACTGCAAAACAAATTGGTCTTAAACCAGATGTAATAATAAAAGCTCTAACTATGGCACAAGAACTAAGACCAGAGAGATATACGATTTTAAAAGAAATTAAAATGACTGAAAAAAGAGCACAAAGTCTTGCAAAGAGTACTAAAGTAATTTGATTTAAGCAGCTTTTTGTTCAGGTGCTTTTTCTTTTGTTTCAGGTTTCTTTTCCTGAGTTTGTTTATTGACATGTGTTTCAATAAAACTTGCCTTTTCTAAAGTTGGAACAAATTTGAAAATATCTAATTGAATAAAGTGTTTCATTATTTGTAAACCATCTGCACGTACAATTTCCTCAGGAATTGTAATGTTTACTTGTTTATCTTTCAAGTCAAATGCAATTTTTGAATCCTCTACAGGTAGTCTGTTTTTAAGAATTCCATCTATCTTGTCACTTGGAGAATCAAGTGATTTGATTACATTTACATCATACAAAATTGTTTTTCCTGCATATCTGTGATTGTAATCTATTTGGACTCTACCAGATCCCATTAAACGAATAATTCCTCTTTTATTATCAACTTCAATTGTATTACCTACTAAAACTTTCTCTGCATCTTCACCTAGTTTTCTAATAGGAATCATTCTAACTTTTTTAGAATCTCTTTCACCAAAACCTTTGTCAGGTGTAACTTCAATTGTAAGTTTATCTCCAACAGATGTTTTTGCAAGTGCTTCATCTAATCCTTTGAGAACAGGATAAGACACTTCACCAATAGAAACTAGTTTTGGTTGATATTTGACATTTTGTTCATGAATGGAATGTTTTTTTGCATCTTCTTCAAGGGTGGTATCAAAGACTTCGTCATTATCTTTTACCTTTGCAGTATAGTCTATTAAAATTAATGAGCCTTTATTGAAAGTCAATGTGATCGGTCTCGAATTTCCTAATATTAAGTTAACATAGTTTAGAGAGCTTTTAGTTTTTCTTCTGCAGTGTCAAGTCCTGCTTTAGCATCTGTATCATACCCCATCATTGCTAAGGTAGATGAAATTGCTGAAATGGTTCGCATTACATGATATGGACTAACTTCGCCCATACATCCAACTCTGAATACTTTTCCTTTAAGATTTCCAAATCCACCTGCTACTAAGACTTTGAATTTATCTGCTAGTGTGCTTCTGAAAATTTTGTCTTCTAGTCCATCCAAATAATTTAATGCAACAATTGAAATCGAGCGATCTTCTTCTTTTGTAACATATGGTGTTAAACCAATTGCACTTAATCCAGAGTATAATGCATCAGAACAAATCTTATGACGTTTATAGACATTTTGTAGTCCTTCTTCTAACATTATTGTTAGTGCTTCTCTGTATGCATAAAGTAAAGGTAATGCAGGAGTAAATGGAGTATGTTTTGACTCTTCATAATATTGAAAGTATCTTGCTAAATTGAAGTACATTGTAGATGGTGGATTTTCTATCATGTATTTTTTGGCTTTAGCACTTACAGATATTGGTGAAATGCCAGGAGGAGCAGCAAGTGCCTTTTGTGCTCCAGTTAGACATACATCAATATTCCATTTATCTACTGGAAGTTCAACGCCGCCAAGTAAAGAAACAGAATCTACAACATAGAATGCATCGTTTCTAGATGTTAAGTCAGATATTTTATCAAGATAATTTACCATTGTTCCAGTAGAAGTTTCGTTGTGAATAACATAGAATGCTTTAACATCTTTATTGTTATCAAATGCTTCTTTTATTTGATCAAAAGTTGCATTTTGTCCTGGTGGAGTTTCGAGTTTAACAACATTAGCTCCTTGACCTTCAATAAGTTGTGATAGTCTGTTACTAAATTCTCCATTTACAGGAATTATGATTTTATCACCTTTTTTAACTAGATTAATTACTCCTGCTTCTACTGCACCTGTTCCAGATGCAGATAAAGCCACAATATCATTTTGCGTGTCAAATACTTTTTGAGTTTTTTTAACAACATCAGTGTATAACTCAACAAAATCATCACTTCGGTGATTAATGATAGGTGCAAGCATTGCCCTCATTACTCTATTAGGTACATTTGTTGGACCTGGGAGCATTGAAAGATATTCCATTTGTAATCTACGATGTCAGTGAGATATTGGGTTTATTTATAATTAGAGATTTTTCAAACGATCTTTTGCACTAACGTTAACCAAAAAATTTTTTGTGTCCTCAGGAACAAGATCATCCCATTTTTGATCGCTGGTAATTAATTCCCGAATTTTAGTTCCAGATAATACATCTCTTTTCAAGAATGGAATAGAAACTATTTGAACAGCCATTTTTGAATACAGATGTTTTGTTAATTCATCGTTTGAAAAAACGATATCAAATTTTGGAACAATTGTATCTATTTTTTCAATCCATTTGATATGATTATCCAAATCTGGAATAAAGTAAATTGAAATCCTCTCTTTTATTGAATTATCAATTGAAGATAGAATCATCTCTTTTCGTTCCTCAGCAGAGAAAGGATTGTTTTTTTGTGCGGGTTTGTTAGAGCTGCCTAAACCTACCCATAATTTATCAACTTTTGATAGCGCAAATTGTAATGCTTCAAGATGTCCCAAGTGAAAAGGTTGGAATCTTCCAATCAACAAACCGTTCATACAAAATATAGACAATTTCTTTTTAAAAAACTATCATAAAGAGTTCTAATTATAAAAAAACTGTGGATTTTCTAAAAATTAATGGAGGGTTTGGTGAAGAAGGAGGACAGATAATACATTCAGCAATTGCACTTTCGTGTATTACAAAACAACCAATTCATTTAGAAAATATAAGAAAGAACAGAAAGGTTCCAGGATTAAGACCACAACATCTCACAGCGATAAAAATTCTTCAAAAAATTGCAAATGCTAAAGTCATTGGAGCAGAGATTGGCTCTACTGAATTAAAATTCATTCCAAGCAATATTGAAAGTTTAGAATTAGTTGAAAATGTAGGAACAGCTGGAAGTATTTCTTTAATTTTACAAGTTTTAATTCCTGTAGTTGCTATTTCCCAAAAAAAACTCAATTTAACAATTAAAGGAGGTACAGATGTGCTTTGGAGTCCTTCTATTGATTATACTCAACATGTACTAAGAGAAGCATATTCTAGAATGGGAGTAGAATTTTCAGTTAAATTAAACAAACGAGGATACTATTCAAAAGGAGGTGGAGAAATTAATTTACAAGTATACCCATCTCATGTAAAACAAGTATCATTTACAGAAAGAAAAACAAATTCAGTTAAACTAATTTGTACATTTTCAAAACTTTCAATTGAAAAAATCAAAAATCAAGTTGAAGAAATTAAAGAAATAATTAATTAAAGAAAATTTTATTGTTGAAACAGAAATTAAAAATCAACAAGCAATAGATTCAAGAGCATCTTTGTTAATTTACAGTATTGATGAATATTCGATTATAGGAGTTGATGCATTGTTTAATAAAAAAACACAAAGATTTGATTTAGATTTTGATAAATTTGTTAAAAATTATTAGGAGTAGATGAGAATTTAGCAGACATGCTTGTAGTTCCTGCGAGTTTGGGTGAGAAAAAAATAACATTTCAGGTTAGAGAGATTACAAAACATTTGGAGACAAATTTGTTTGTAACATCAAAAATTACAGGCTGTAAATATGGAATTGGGAGATTAACTAATGGATTTGAAGTAATTATTGAAGGGACCTCAAACTCCAGCATCAAGTAATGATGCAAAAAACAGAATTGCTACTGATAAAAATACTGTCACTTCCCCAAGAACAATGATTTTTTTTCTTAATTTTTGAATTTGTGGCTCTGACATTTGATTAGACATAATTTTTTCTTCAACATCTTTACGAATTACTCTAACATGTACTGCATATGTAATTACTAGTGCAATGACAAGAATTATCTTAATAATTAAAAATGTTCCATAACTTGTTGAGACAAGAAGTTCAGGTTTACCAAGTAATACATGAGAACTATACAATCCAGTTACCATTAAAATAATCAATGATGGAACCGCAATCTTGTTAAATCGTTTTCCAACACGAATCATTATTTTCATTCTTTCTTCAAGAGAATCAGTCATTGTTTTTAGAAGTGGAGAGAATACAAGTCCAATGAAAAGTGAACCACCAACCCATATTGCAGCTGCAATAAGATGAATCCAAGTGAGAATTGCTTGCTCTAGGACAGTCATAGAATATCATATTTGGAATCAAATATTATGTATTTGGATCTTAACAACCTTTTTTAGTTATACATAATCTGATAGCATTGAAATGGTATTTCAAAGCAAGATGACAATTTATGCTGCATTAGTTGGATGTTTAGCTTTGATGGGAGGAATTTTTTACTATGGTAATCTCGATTCCGTGCAGATTGAGCAAGTTGAGATTGAATTAATAAATGTAGAACTAAGAGACATTAGCACAATAGATAATCAAGTAAAATTTGATGTTACATTTCTTGTAAAGAATCCAAGTGAGAAAACATTTACAGTTCCACTAATTGGTTACCAGCTTTACGGTGATGGAATACTACTAGGTTCAGGACAATATTCTACAGAAGATATTTCAATGCCAGGAAGAGCTGCATTTTTTCCAGGTGTAGAACTTCCTTTGAAAAATGTATTTGTTCTTGAAAAATCTGAAGTTAATTCAGAAATTTATCAAGATGCCATAGAAAATAGAATCACTAGTTTTTCAGCAGAAGGAAGTATTACCACTCAATCTTCATGGATGACTATTGAAAAAGAATTCAAAATAGGATTTTAACTAAAAAAGTGGGCCGAGTGAGATTCGAACTCACGATCACCGCCGTGTCGAGGCGGTATCCTAACCAGCTAGACTACCGGCCCATTGAAAAACAAGACTAGATGCTGGCATTATTAACGTTTAACAAAAGAAAGGATGAATAAAAAGGAAAAAAGTGTGAAATAATTGACAGATAATTTTACTGAAGAAGAAAAAAGAGGCTTCTATAAGGCAATTTATTCAAGAAGAGATGTAAGATCTCATTTTATCTCAAAACCCATAGAAGACGATATTTTATCAAAAATATTACATGCTGCACATCATGCCCCATCAGTAGGATTTTCTCAACCATGGAATTTTATCTTGATAAAAGATATTGAAACAAAAAAGAAAATCAAAAAATCTTTTGAGGAAGAAAAAAATCGTTCATCAAAATTAGTTGAAGAACCAAAGAAATCAAAATATCTTTCATTCAAGCTAGAGGGAATTTTAGAGTCACCAGTAAATCTTTGTGTTACATATGATCCTACAAAATTTGGTCCTTTTGTTATTGGAAGATCAAGCATACCTGAAGCAGGACTATACAGTGTATGTTGTGCAATCCAAAATTTATGGTTATCAGCAAGAACAGAAGGAGTTGGTCTTGGATGGGTAAGTATTCTTTCAAATGAAACACTAAAAGAAACTCTGGCATTACCAGAACATGTCATTCCTGTTGCATACTTGTGTTTAGGATATGTTGATGAATTTGCAGAAAAACCAGATCTTGAAACTGCAAATTGGTTACCAAGACTTGATCTAAAAGATGTTGTGTATTTTGAAAAATGGAACGATAAAGAAAATAAAAATTGGAATGGAATTAAAGAAATAATTAAAGATAATCTTGATTACGCTTAAATAATTAAGAGTGTTTTTTTTTGCTGGGCTTGTGGCGCAGAGTCATTTGACGCGAAACATGGATAGCGTGGTACTCTCCTAAGGTACAGGTCGAGGGATCGAAGCCCTCCAAGCCCGTTAAATTTTAAAACTCATGGGAATTTATATACAAAGATAGATTGCTGAAGATATGAAAGTTGTAGTTATTTCTGGTAGTCCAAGAAAAAATGCGGTTACACAAGTTATGATGAAGTATGTTTATGATTATGCTAAATCAAAAAACCAAGACACAAAATTGATTAATCTTTCAGATGGTCAAATTGAATGCTATAGAGGATACGGTGAAGAATACAATGAGGCTACAAACACAGCTGCAAATGACATTACAGATGCTGATGTTTGGATAATAGGAACTCCTATCTACAATTCGTTTTTTAGTGCAGCATTGAAAAATTTGTTTGAATATATCAATTATAAAAAAACTGCAGGAAAGGTAGCTGGAATGGCAATTTTAGCTTCTGGAAATATTGGTTTTACCGATGTACAGACATTAGTCACACAATTATTATCATACTTTAGAGTAGTAGCAAATCCTAAAGCTGTGTTTCTAACCACAGAAGCTTTTACTGATAATTCTGTTTCAGATGTAAATGCACAAAATAGACTAAAAGAAATGGTAGATGAAACTTTGGAACTTGCTTCTAAATTGCATAAAGATTAAAGTGTAAATATTTTATGAAGAGTTTGATAGTTTAACTACCATTAAAAATATTTTTGATTTGATCTTAGTGTAAGATTACTATTCTGAATTTGTATTCATAAGAACTATATTTATTTACAATAGTTTAAGAAAATATGTTCAATAATTATTTTCTGTAACATATTTATCATTATCAAAAATGTGTATTAAAAGATCTTATAATTTACAAATTATCTATAATAATACTTGCAAAAATTAGATTTTTAGATTATAGAATAACTCTATATTTAGAATAAAAAATTTATTCTAATTCATTTATTTTCAAACATAAAATATTAACATAACATAGAAATTATACTATTAAGTTTGAAAAAAGATCCAACTGAATTGTGTTCATGTAAATGCCATTATGGTGGTGCTGTAAGTTGTCCTAGTTGTAAGAATAATCATGATACGGCATGTTGCCATTGTGAAGATTAAGATTATTTACTCTTGGTTTTTCTTTCAGAAGCTGGTATTTTTAGATTAGTTAATTCAGTTTTTAATGATTCAATCTGAACAAGAGTTTGCAGGTTAGAAATTTCTTGATTTAATCTATCAATTTCGCTATCTTTTAGTTTTACAGAATCTTTAAGATCATTTAGTTCAGAAGATAATTCATTTTAAATTTGTTTTATTTCAGAAAGATTGATTGGCTGCCGGAAGTTGTAGAACAATGGTTTGTGTATTACTCAAGCTTTTTTTGGATGTCAGCGTGTGCTGATGATTGTTTATGCATGTAATCAGTACTTTTTTGGGATAACCAACACATCAATGTAAGAAACCATGTAACAGTGACTGATATGATGAAAATAGTATTCATATCTGGTGCAAAATCAATAAAATATGGCCAAAGTCCAGTTAGTACTGCAGCAAAAACTCCAGTAACCAGAGTTGCTAAATGATTATAGAAATATCCCATATAACTAATTTGAAAAAATCATTGTTTATAACAGTAATGCTAAAAATCATAAAATAATAAAATTAAAAAGAAAAAAGAGCCGAATTTATTCGTCTTTCTCAGAGGTAGTCGTTACTTTAGGCATATCAGATTGTAAGATTTGGATCTTTTGTAGTAATTCAGTTCTCAGATCTCTTGCAACTCTCCTTACAGTTGGTCTTGGAACACCAAGTTCATCAACAACTTTGGTATAGATATCCTGTTTGTCAGTTACCCCCTTGTCAAGATAAGAATTAATCGCTTCTTTAATTATCGTGCTTTGATTTGTACGATTCAACGAATTTTAAATTTTATTTGTTCTATATAAGACTATAACTTCTGAGATTTATAAAATAACATATCTAATAAAGTCAGATCTTTTACTTGTTTAAAAAAAAATAAAAATTCTCTAAGTCTTTAACGATAAATTTATCAATGAAATATATATTAATAATTATAAATTTTTCAACATACTTAAAATATGTATAAAAATTTTAAAAGAGATTTTCACAAAAGACTCTTATGATAAGATAGTAGATAGATTTTAGTGACTACAGCAAATATTGAAACCAGTTTTGGGAAAATTTCATTTAAACTTTTATCTGAATTAGCGCCAGAGACAGTAAGAAATTTTGAAAAATTAACCAGAGACGGATTCTATGATGGGACTCTTTTCCATAGAGTTATTCCTGGATTTATGATTCAGGGTGGCGACCCAAATACAAAAACCGATAACAAAGGTTCATGGGGAACAGGAGGACCAGGATATAATATCAAGGCTGAATTTAGTTCAAGAACTCATTTGCGAGGCATAGTTTCGATGGCTAGATCACAAGATCCAGACAGTGCAGGCTCACAATTTTTCATAGTGACAGCTGATAGTACATTTCTTGATAGACAATATACTGTATTTGGGGAAGTGACAGAAGGTATGGATATTGCAGATAAAATTGTAAATCTTGAAAGAGATGGCAATGATTGTCTTTTAGAAAAAGCACAAATGATTCGTGTAACTGTGGAATAAATGAATACAGCGATTTTCAGATTTTTAGTAATTTTATTGATGATATCAGTTATTCCTATAGCTGATGCCCAATTTTCAATTGGTGAAAAAGCTATACAAAAATCCGTAGAAGTTATTATAAATTCCGTAGGTGATGTTCATGTCAAACATGTTGTTCGTCAGTCAAGTGTTCCAACTCAAATTGAATTGATTAATGGTACAGTTTCAAATCTTTCAATAACAAATGAACAAGGAAAAGAAAAGCAATTAACAGTTATTGGAGATAATTATGGAGTATTTATTCTACCATCTCAAGGAAATTCCATTATAGAGTATAATCTTGATCATGTACTAAATAAAAAAGATAACGTATGGACTTGGGATTTCCTATATGTTCAATTAACTGCTTTTCATTTTCCTGAAGAAGTTGATTTAGTCTTTGTAAATACAAATCCTGTTTATTTTGATAAGAAGAAAGGAATTGCATGTCATGGATGTCAAATGATTTTAGAATATTCTATTAATGAACCAAAAGTTTTTAAAAATATAAAATGGGAGGATAAAGAATTTGTAGTAGAGATTAGAAGTCATTCTAATATCGATAATTTTATTTTTGATCAACCAACAAAGAGCATTATATTTGATATTTCTGAAGAAAATAGATTTGTCACTACAATAATTCCATTAGAATTGTTGTGGGAACCATATATAGTATTTCTTGACGATAAAAAAATTATATCTTATGAATTCAATAAAAATGGAACTCATGTTGGAATTAGTATAAAGTCTGATACTACAGGAGAAATTAAAATAGTGGGAACCACAGTAATTCCTGAATTTCCAATAATTGCTCCATTAGCAATAGGGTTTTTGATGATTCTTGTTGTACCGTTAATGAGAAAATTTAATCTCCGCTAGAACCACACGAACAAAAACCATATTCATCAATTCTAACATTACATACTGGGCATTTTTCACCATATTCTACTTCCCATGGTTCCTTTCCATAGAGCTTAAAATGATCATCAATTTCTAGTGGTACTACCCTCTTCTTTTCCAATGATTTGTATAAGTATTCAAACTATACATACATTATCAGAGAAAATCATGAAAATTGAGTGTGGTTGTCATTGTATAAAGTGCAAAAGTACAGATCTTAAATCAAATAGAATTGGAGAAGTTGAGAAGGATGGATATTTTGATATGCATCATACATGTAACCAATGTAAGACACATTTTGATCATTTAGCCGGAGAAACTTTTTCTAATTGTGAAAAGTGTAATTATTCTGTTAGTTAGATACTAATGATTCTTGAACAAAATAATGCATTATATTCTCATGAGAGTTTTTCATAATTTCTTTGCTTGATGCCATTTTTGCTAAAGCTTTTGATACGTCTAATGGACTTGAAGCCAGCCATATTCTCTGAGTTGTTCAACTGTTTCAGTGACTGTTCTTGGAGAATCAAAGAATCTACTTGTTTCTAAAATCCGTAATTTTGATTTAATTTCATGAGAAGTAATGTATTTTGGTTCACTAAATTCTGGTTCATATACTTCAGCATCATCTAGGTAGTCCAAACCATATTGGGCCGGATGTTCATCTTCAGTTGATTTTTGGGTAGATTCAGTTTCATACACGATTTTTGCATGATTTTCTGGTAAATGATGCGAAATACTACCTATGACTTCACTTAGCGTTTGATTATCTACATAGAAATCTCTAGAGTCAACTTCGATCTCATTTTCCCCAAGTTTGAGTTTAATTCTAGCCAATAAGGAACAGTCATCAGATTTTGATTTATTTTGTTAGCTCTAAGGAGATTTAAGATTACATCAAAACTTTTACACAATTTATTGGGATTTTTTTCCTTTTGAGTTAAAAGGTAATTTTACAAGACTCAATCATGAAATCTTCTAAAAAAGGAGGTCTAATTGTTCTCTTTGTACTAGGCATGAGTATTTTTGGATATTCACAGTATGCATCTGCATCTCAGATAGAAGTAAGCATTACTCAAAGTGAATTATTGAATGAGAATGAAAAAGGTTCAAATTATAATATAAGTACAATTTGAAAATCCTTCATTATTAATATTAACTGCAGGCGAGACTGAATTCTTTATTATTGCTAACAATGAAATGGTGGGAGAAGGTCAGTTAGAACCATTCATACTACAGCCATTAGATAGTAGTTATGTCAAAGGTACTTTTTATACAAATTCTAATGTTGATAAAGAATCTCAATCTATAAAAATTTCTGGAGTAACAAAATATGATATATTCTTTACATCTATTGATGTTCTATTTGTTTATTATCCAACAGAAGAACAAGCAAGAGAATTTATACATCAAAATTAATTCCTTCTCAAATGCTTACTGTTTTTGGTTCTACTGCATTAGATACAATTAGAACCCCAAAAAAAATATTACGAAATGTTCTTGGAGGAGCAGCAACTTTTGCAGCAATTTCTGCAAGCAATTTTGTGAATACTGGATTAATTGCAGTAGTTGGAAAAGATTTTCCTAAACAGCATCATAATATTTTGTCTAAATATCTGGATTTACAAGGATTGACTGTAAAAAATGGTAAAACATTTCGTTATGATGGAAGTTATGACAATACATTAAGTACAAGATCTACTTTGAAAACTGAATTAAACGTATTAGCTGATTTTAAACCAACAGTTCCTGAAGCTTACAGAAAATCTCAATTTGTATATCTTGCAAACAATGATCCTGAACAGAATACTTCATTAATCAAAGAATTTGATAAGGTAAAATTTTCCATGTGTGATACTATAGATTTTTGGATTTCTACTAAACGAGAAGCAGTGATTAAGATGATAAAAGCTGTAGATGCAGTTGTAATAAATGATGAAGAAGCTAAGCTCCTTACAAAAGAATTCAATTTGATAAAATGTGCAAAAAAAATGATGCAGTGGGGTGCAAAATATGTAATTATCAAGAAAGGGGAGCATGGTTCCTTGATGTTTTATGATGATGTAATTTTCCCAACAGCAGGTTTTTCGTTAGAAAATATTGTGGATCCTACAGGTGCAGGCGACTCTTTTGCAGGTGCAATGATAGGATATTTTGCAAGTAAAAAATCAACTAAAATATCTGAGATCAAAAAAGCAGTAGTTTATGGTAATGTTCTAGGATCCTTTGCAGTTGAGAGATATGGATTGGATGGATTACTAAAGATCAAAAAAGGAGATATTTCAAAACGAGTCAAGATGTATGAAAAAATGATCCGATTCTAAAAAGACTTAAGTTAAATAATTTCTCAAATTTATTTATCATTGACACAAGAAATATCTGAAAACGATAGACTAGATACAATATTCAAACTTCAAAAAGGTCTATCAGAAATGATGAATCTGGATAGATACCCAAAAGATTCTGAAGGAAGAGTTTCTGCATTATGTACTGCAATAATGCATGAGGCAGTAGAGCTACAAAGAACAACAAATTGGAAATGGTGGAAAACACCAACTAAATTTGATGAAGCCGAAGCCAGAGAAGAATTAATTGACATATGGCATTTTGTTGTTCAGGCATCACTTGAGCTAAATCTTACGCCAGATGATATTGTAGATGAATACAAAAAGAAAAATGAAATTAATCGAGAAAGACAGAGAAACGGATACTAGGAAATTCTAATTTTATCAAAAATTGTTTCAAAATTAGTTTCGTTGATTAAATTTACAAGAGTTATATTATTTTGAAAATATTGTATATGATATTTAGAAACTGTAAGATAAGGATCTGGACTAGTTGAATTAATTATTCTATTATTTTTATCAACTCCATTTTTGTGTAATTGAAACAATGAATGACCAGCTTTATGACCCCAAACTTCTTTTCCACAAACTATGATAGTGGTAATTTTTTTATTTTTATTTACATGTTTGATAATTGAATCAATTCCTTTATTTTCAGAAAGCAGTCTTCCTACTATTGATATATGATTTAGAAGTTCAGAATTTGCAAACTTTTTGAGTAAATCTATGCTTGAAAGCGTACAAATTGCTATTGATGAATTAAGATTTCCTTGATAAGACTCCTCAGGAATGGGTAAGATAATCTTATAGTTCTCCAATTTGCTCGCCTAGAATATTCACAGTATATCACGCATAGTCTTTGCAATGAATTCAATATTTTTTTGAGTTACTTTTGGATGTATCGGTAAAGAAACTACATGTGATGCAGCCCAAATAGTAACAGGAAGTTTTGTATTTAATTTGTAATATGGAGTCTTATGAACTGGTGTAGGATAGTAAGATGCAGCACCAATTCCTTTTTCGTTAAGTTTTTTCAAAAGTTTATCACGTTTTTGAGTTGCAATAGTATAGAGATACCAATTAACATTTTCATTTTTTCGTTGATAAGGAAGTTTAATTTTAAGATCAGAAATTAATTTTGATAAAAGTGTTGCATTTTTTTTCCTAGACTTTAGAAAGTTTGGAAGTTTTTTCATTTGAATAGTTGCAATTGCAGCATTGATTTCAGGCAATCGTAAGTTTAAGCCAAATACTTTTGTATCATATCCATGAATCATTCCATGATTTCTAATCATTAATAATTTGTCTCTGAGTTTTTTATTGTTAGTTACAATAAAACCACCTTCTCCGGAAGTCATTACCTTTGCAGGATACATACTATAACATCCCATTTCAAAGAAAGTACCAGTATGTTTTCCTTTGTAGGTAGAACCTAAAGACTGTGCAGAATCTTCAATAATAGGAAGATTATATTTTTTAGTGATTTCAGATAGTCTTTCTATATTTGCTACATTTCCATAAAGATGAACAGGTATTATGGCACGAGTTTTTTTTGTTATCTTTTTTTGTAGATCATCTGAATCTATGGTATAGTTTTCTTTTAGAATATCAACAAAAACAGGTTTTGCTCCTGTTGATACAATGGTATTTGCTGTAGCAACAAAAGTAAATGATGGAACTAGAACTTCATCGCCTTTTTTAATATCCAATGCATAAAGAGCCGCCTGTAAGGCAGCAGTACCAGAATTGACAGCAATTGCATATTTGGATTTTACAAAAGAAGCTACTGATTTTTCAAAAGCTTGAACATGTTTACCTCCTTGATTAGCAGCTGATGTTAAGGCACCATTTCTAAGTATAGAAGTTACTGCAGAAATCTCTTCTTTGCCCACTATAGGAATGTTAATTGCGATTTTCAATAGTAATTCTGTAAATAACTAGTCTATAAATCTCGTCGCATATGCATGAATTTTTATATTTCAAAATTTGGAAATCGCATTATGAAGCCACGATATCTTGAAAAAACTGATGCAGGTTACAAAGTTTATCTGTACATATTCTATGTTTGTGGATTTATCATGGTATCATCTTTAGTTTTTGGTGTGTATGTAACAATGATAGAATGGATTGAAAATGGTACTTATGTAATGGGAGAAGCAATTCACAATGCAACTATTCCATTTGAAAATTTTGCAAGAGTAACAACTTGGATATTTTTTTCTACAACAATTGGATGGTATTGTGTCACTAGAATTGGTTGGAGAAGAACTGCTGGAAACAAAATAGTTGGTACAAGAATGGCATTACTTCAGTTAATGTTGCTAGGATTTTCAATTATTGCGCTCTATGAAGTATTATACAATTTTACAGTGTTAAATGCACAAATTACTGCAGGAGTTATTGATGGACAAGTTCCAGATATTGATAGATTATCAGTTGCCTATCCAGATCCAGATAGACCATGGAATTTAGTTTTTGCAACAAAAATATTCCTTGCAGGTTTTATCATTAGTACTCATGCATTTTATCTTAGCATAAAACCTAGAAAAAGCCTAGATGAACCAGAAATATAGATCGATCAGATATTTTGTATTAATATACGTAAAAACTATTTTTCATAGTATGTAGAAATACTTTTGATATGGGATTATTTGGATCCAGCAAAAATGAATTAAAATGCAAAAAATGTGGGACAGTTCTATCAGATCCTGAAAGATTAGAGAGACATCAGGAAAAAGCACATAGTAAAAAAAAGTGAAATGTCGAAATTGTGGGATTGAATTTATGAGTGAAGATAATTTAAGAAAACACAAGAAAAAATGTAAATAAAAATTCAGAATTGTTTAGAATAACTTTATAGGCTTAGATCTCAAAAGTTGTTTTGATTTGGATATTTTAGAAAAAGTAGATTTGATTGAAAGGCCACCAACTGAAGAAGTAGTAACACGTGACGAATTAATTGAATTATTCAAGACAAATTCTTCACCAAAACATTACATTGGTTTAGAAATTTCTGGTTTCTTGCATCTTGGTAGTTTGATTAGCACTGGTTTCAAAATTAATGATTTTATGAAAGCTGGAGTAAAGTGTACTGTATTTCTTGCAGATTGGCACACTCTAATTAATGATAAACTTGGTGGTGATTGGGATGTTATTACAAAAGTCTCAAAATATTATGCTGAGGCTTTCAAACTTGTATGTCCAGGAGTAAATATTGTTCTTGGTTCTGAACTTTATGATTCAAGAAAAGAGTACTGGAGGGAGTTTATTGAATTCACTAAACATATGTCCCTGAAACGCACAATGCGTACTCTAACTATTATGGGTAGAACTGAAGATGAAACAAAGATTGATCTTGCAAAATTACTTTATCCTCCTATGCAAGCAGTTGATATTCATTCACTTGATTTAGATATTGTTCATTCAGGAATGGATCAGAGAAAGATCCACATGTTAGTAAGGGAGATTTTTCCTAAAATGAAATGGAAAGTACCTGTTGCTGTTCACCATAAACTATTACCAGGACTTTCAAAACCTGCAGACACCAGTGATTCTCAAATATTAGGAAAGATGAGCAAGTCAGACCCAAATTCAGGTGTCTTTATCCATAATACAGATGATGAAATAAAGAAAAAGATTAGCAAAGCATGGTGTGAAGAAGCAAATACTCAGAACAATCCACTATTAGAGATTGCAAGAACAATAATCTTTCATAAGTTTAATAAAATGAATGTTGAAAGGCCTGAAAAATTTGGTGGGAATGTATCATATACAAATTATAATCAATTAGAAACAGACTTTGCTGAAAAGAAATTGCATCCAGGGGATTTGAAACAAACTGTTGGAAGTTATTTAGTAAAAATAATTTCTCCAATTAGAGAAAAGCTAAATCTAAGTGAAGAACTATACGAGATAATAAAGAAAAGCTATTAGACTTTTAGATCTGGATTGGTTTGTTCTTCTAAGTTATATTTTGATTTGTATCCTCGTGGATTTATCATCAAATCTTTGTAATTATATGTGGATGAATTTCCAATAATTACAGTACTAATCATGCCTAATTTATCAGAATGATTAGGTAAATTTTCCAAATCAGTCATAACAATTGTTTCAGATTCTCTGAACGCTCCTTTGATAATTGCAACAGGGGTTGTAGGTTTTCTATATTTTAAAAGAATTTTTCTAGTGTCTTGTAATTGATGAATTCTTTTCTTACTAGCTGGATTGTAAATAACAATTACAAAATCACCTTGTGCTGCAGCTTCAACTCTTTTTTGAATAATTTCCCATGGAACTAACAAGTCACTCATACTAACAACTGCAAAATCAGTCATCAAGGGTGAACCAACTATTGATGCACAGGAATTTAGTGCAGACACACCTGGAATGATCTCAACTTGTAGACCATCTTTAGGATTCCAACCACTTTCAGCAAGTGTTTCATAAATTAATCCAGCCATTCCATAAATTCCAGGATCTCCACTTGATACAAGTGAAACAATTTTTCCTGATTTTGCAAGATCAATACATTGATGAGCTCTTTCAACTTCTTGTGTCATTGCATAACGATAAACTGTTTTACCTTCAATTAGATCTTGAACTAAATTTACATAAGTTTCATATCCAACAATTGTATCACTTTCAATAATTACTTCTTTTGCACGAAATGTCATGTGGTTATGGTCACCAGGACCAACACCAACAATGTAGAGTTTACCAGTCAATTTTAAAACAAATTATTTGTTAAGTAATTTATCCGTTTAGTGAAATTCCTATTGGAATGGATCTATGAATGGGCAATTAACTATATGATCACTATTAGTTGGTCGTGCAATGCTTACAGATATCAAATCATCTGCACGAAACGAATCAATATCTGATTTTGTCTCTAGAATTTTTGCGGATTTTGCATCATTCCATTCAACTAGATAAATTCTCCACATTGGGCTGTAATTTGTATCACCAAGAGCAGCACCAGCAATTCCTGGTTGGAATCCTAGTGGACCAGAGCCTTTAATTCCATTTTTAAATTGGAAAAGATCAACTGCTCCAGAATGAGCTATTAGATTTGCAGAAGTAGGAGATGAAACAACTCCCATTGTTTCTGCAGGTTTTGAGGGGGTAGCATCAGTAACAATATAGTAGATTGTTCTTCCGTCAGGCCCCCAGCCTCTATGAGCCACAAAAGTTACAGTCAATTCTTCCTCATTGATTTCAATTATCTGACCACCACCGTATGACATTTCATCTGTAATTTCTTTATCAGAACGTACCATCATCTGTCCATCAGACCAAACAATTTGAGGAGTATTAAGAACAATTCCTGTTTCATTAAATTCAATTCTACCACCTTCTTCAGCAGCAATTACATCAGCTGCAGATTCAAACATTATTGTTTTTTGACCTATTTTCCATGTAACTTCAATTACAGAACTCAATGCACTGTATTGTGATTCTTGTGATCGGATACTAGAAAATACTTCATCTTGGAATCCATAAATTCCATCACCTTTAATTCCATTTTTAAAAACAAATAATTTTTGAAGAGCATCTTCGGGTACATTTGTAATGGCTGGAGCAAGTTCAACATTCCATCCTTGTTTTTCAGAAAGTGTTTTTGCATAATCTTCATCACTACTATCAGTTATAATGTAAAGAATTTGATTTCCTCCATGAATTCCTTTATGCATTGGAATTGTAGCTGGAATATTTGTTTTTGAAAGTAACAATGAAGGATCTTCTTTTTCTAATTCAATTTTTTGTATTATAACTTCAGTAGGTTGTCCTCGTATCCAACCATCAACACTAACAGTTACAGTGAATTCTTTTGAATTAGATGAATGTAATGCAAGTGCAGCTCCTGTAAACTCAAAAGAACCTGAATTTTCCTCTAAATCAATGAGAGATAATCCATAAACAGTATTTCCATCAACAGTCCATGTAGGTTAACCTTTTGCCTCTTGAGAGTTAATTTCGTGTAAAACTATTATCTGAACAGGTTTACTTGAGGTAAATGTCATTGAACCATCATAAAGAGTTCCTTCGTTAGGTGATAGAATAAGTGCTAATTGGTGATTTTGATGTCCTTGTCCTGGATCTTGAGAAGAGGTAACAGTTTGAGTAAAGTGAATTTTTTTTCTAGAACCTGCATCTACAAATTGATCAGATATTAAAGAAACAGAAATAATACTAGCTACAAAAATTACAAAAATTACAATAACTAAAATACTAATTTGTTTGTTCAATGAATCTAATTAAATTTATTCCCTTAAATGATTTTGTCTTAGTTAATTTTATCAAGTACAAATTCATTATGTAGAGCTTTTACTGCTGCATTTGCATCAGAATTTTTTACAATAAATGCAAGATTAAGCTCAGATGAACCTTGAGTAATCATTGATACGTTAACTTTGTTTTTCTCAATTGCTCCAAAAACTTTTGAGGCTACTCCAACAGTTCCTCGCATACCTGAACCAATTAATGCAATAATAGCTACATTTGTAGTGACTTCTAATTTTTTGATAATTTTTCCTAATAATTCCATTTCTAATGCACTAACTGCTTTGTCAAGATCTGTATTCTTTACTACAATTGTAATGCTTGATTCTGAAGGATTTTGTGAGATCATCATTACATTTATTCCGGATTTTGCCAATGTTGCAAATATCTTGGCTGCAGTTCCTGGTGTTCCAACCATACTACCACCCTGAATATCGATTAACCCATTATTTCGAACATTACTTACACATTTTACAGTATTTTTAGCAGATGAAGAAGTAGATGCAGTTACTAGAGTTCCTTCATTTTTTACATTGAAAGAATTTCTAATCTTCATTGGGATTTTCTTTGTTAATAGAGGTTCAAACGTTCGTGGATGTATCTGCTTTGCACCAAACATAGCCATTTCAATTGCTTCTATGTATGATACTTCTTTTAGTAATTTTGCATTTTTAACAATTTTAGGATCTGCTGTCATAAGTCCATCTACATCACTCATCAACCAAATCTCGTCTGCTTTAATACAAGAACCAATAGTTGTTGCAGTGTAGTCAGAACCGCCTCTACCAAATGTAGTTACATGTCCATGTTGATCTGCACCTGCAAATCCTCCTACAACAGGAATTGTTTTCTTTGAGAACAATGTATCTACTGTCTTTGATACTCTCAGTCTTGTTGTATCAAAAAGTGGTCTGGATTCACCGAAGTTAGAATCAGTTACAATTCCTACTTCTTTGCCAGTAAGGGAAATTGATTTTTTACCTGAATCATTAATTGCTGATGACACTAATTGTATTGATGATCTTTCACCAAATGAAATTAGATAGTCCATTGATCTGGGTGTAACTTCACCCAGTAACACCATTCCATCAATTAATGCAAGAAGTTCTGTAAAGTCTAGATCTAGTTTTATTAGTAATTTTTTTTGTGTATCAGATTTTTTGATTGTTTGTTTTGCTAATTGTTTATGTCTATTGACAATTTTTGCTGCAAGTTGTTCAGCTTTTGATTTATTTTCTTTTTTTATTAACTCAGATATTTCTATGAGATCATCAGTAGTTCCACTTATTGCAGAACAAACAACTAGAATTTGATGTTTTTTTGATAATGAGCTAATGTGTTGAGCTACAGCTTGGATATCTTTTGTAGTAGAAATTGATGTTCCACCATATTTTATTACAAGTCTCATTTCAAAATACCTGAATTAGTTAATCTTTAAATGCTTTAACTTTCCACGCGTGGAGCCAAGTAAAAGTGAATTCTACCAATATTTGCGACTTTGAATTCAATTCTAAGAGGCTTTGCGCTCGAAAACTCACATGTAATCAAGCCTGCAGTACTTCCTACGGCTTTTATCACTGGATTAAGATATTCAAGACTGTAAGTACCAATACTATCTGCTTTTGAAAAAATTTCTTCAATATCTTCATCATCTTTGTCAAGATCAATTACTACTTCACCAGAGTCACTTTTGCCTGAAAAATCTGCTTTTGAATCAGATGTCTGAATTGTTAAATAATCAGATACAACTTGTACATCACCAAGAATCTTATCAAATTTTGAAGAAGACAAAGTAATTTTTGAATCATAAGGAATTTTTGGTAATGGAGTATCAGTTGCTGAACTTTCAATTAAACGCATTTTATATTTTTTATTTTTTCCAACTGTTACAAGTAACATATTTTGCTCAGAGATACTAATCTCTATACTGTCTTTTTTGTCTGCTCTTTTGATAAGTTTTGAAAATTCATCTATTCGTACTCCAAATTTTATATCACTATCGCATTCATATTTTTCAAATGCAGAATTAGGCCACGATATATCAATAAGTGCAACATGTGATGGATCCATTCCTCGAAAAGTAATTCCTTCTGCTGTTGCAACAAAAGTTGCTTCTTCAACAAGTGTTGATATTGCAGAAATTATTGCCTTTAGATCGTCTGAACCACTTGTTTTTGCTCCAAAAGTCAAATCAACTTTGTTGACTTTACGTTCAAGTTAAACGTTATGTGTAATCACGCCAAGTGTATTTGCATTTTGAACAACAATAAAATCGAGTTGTAGGTTCATCAGCACTTCTAGTTTGAAACATCCACCAAACTGCTTCATCATGTCCACATTTTTTACAATCCATTTTGATTGTTGAATATGATTCTTCTCCTTCATTTCCTTCAAAAGCAAGAAGTGAAAAATCTGGTTCTTCTTCGTTAGTAATTTTTTTTGTTTCCTTTACTTTTTGTCCTTCAGTATAACCACATTTTGAACATTGAAGGCCAGAAATACTCTTTTTTAATTTGACCTCACATTTGGGGCAAAATTTCAATCTAATTTACCTTAATTTTAGAATTAAATAATTTTTTGTATTCTTCTGATGTTTTTATTGCAGAATCTGTAGCTTTTTTGATCTCTCCTAGTGGTTTTGTGCTAGTATTGATTTTCATCCATATTTCATCGGTAAGGGGATGTTTTACAATAACTCCTGCAAAATCGACTTTTGATTCCTTTAGAAGCTCATGTTGAATAACATATAAAATTCCTATATCAGCCTCTTTTATTGAAATACTAAGTTCTTTTGGTTCTAAAGTAAGTACTTGAGCATCCATGTAATCGGAAAAAGAACTTATTGTGGATATAAATCATTATGAGCGATTAACATGGGAGAAAGCAAGATTTTAGAGATTCATCTAGTAAAATCCAATGATGAGTACTCATCAGATGATAATATTGAGATTAATGTCCAGTTTTTAGTTGAAGGAGACATTAGAGATGCGTTTAACGAGGCAAATTGGACAAAAGCATACAACAACAATGATGTTGGATTCAAATTGAAATATGGTGTGAAATTGACGTCAGGTGGAATTAGAAAGAAGGAATTAGGTAGGACTGTTAACACCTATAGAAAGGCATCAATCTTTTGGACTAGAAATCCAAAACTGGTAAATCCAAACAAAGACAAAAGAATCTGGGTTCAGGTAGCCAAAAACTTTGAGCCATTTATTAGACTTTCAGAAGAAGAGGTAAGACAGGAATTATTTGACTTTAATGAAAAATTTGTATTCAAAGCATCAGATTTGGGAAAAGGTAAACACACGATTAGGTCTGAAGCATTTGCATCATGGCAAAAGCATGACTATACAGAGCCAGGAAGTGCCAAAAACAATTCCAGCAAAATTGAGATTACAATCAATTAGGGATCCCAAACATCTCCGTAATAGTTATTCTCTACAATATCAAAATTAATATCAATACTATGAATGATCATCTCAGGAAACTTGCAATCTATTGAATCAGAAATATATCCTGCCTCATGGATAAATCCAAAATAGTCAGTACCGTTATTTTCTGTAACTCCAATATACTTTAGAATATGAATTTGTTTTGCAGGAGTTCTATCATCCATACTTGGGATATAAAAAAAGTTACATCTTGCAACAAAGGTTTGATTGTTGCTAATCACTGCAACAAACTTCTCAGAAATTAGTTCAGTCTTGTTGCCAAACTGGAAATAGTTTGCATCAAATGTAACTCTTATTGTATCATCGTCTGCTTTAAGATCCTCAGTAGCATTATAAAGTTGGATGTCAGACATTGAACCATAGTATTTTCTCTCTCTGTCTACTCTTTCATAATGTGTATCACTGTCTCTATACTGATTATATTGTATGTTGCTCAAAGCATCAATAATCACAATATCTTCAAATGTCTTTTCTGATTCAATTACAAGATAAATTATCCCAATTCCCACAGTTACAATCACTACAACAAAAATGATTAATAATCTAGTTTTCATTTTCTTTTGTCTATATAATAAATTCCAAGAATGATCATTATGGGCATTACAAAGTAAATTGAAATTGCATTTACATTATCTTCAGGCATAAAGGGAAATGATGCTATTTCAATTCCCTCTGCTGTCCCACTCCAAGCCCCGATACCGTCACCTGTATCCCATGCATGAGTATAGCTCATAACAGGAGCTGTTTTAGAAAATAATATTAGAAATGGTTTACAAGTTTCAATGTCATCAGTTAATGCAAAACATGCTTCTTCAAGTGGCATTCTAATAAAGAAAAATATTACAAAAATTGTAATTACAATTAATATTTTGTATCTAGTTTTCATCATCTAATTTTTAGAATTTAGACACCATTTAATCAATACTCATCATATACTACTCCTAAGAGGCTTGAACCATGTTGGAAAGAAATAATGTTCAGTTCCAGATCATAAAGATTCACCAAGGTACCTTCAAAATTAATCCGTCCTGATCAGAGAGTACTTGGATTAATTTGGGACTCCTACACAAATTAACAATCCTTTTTTTAAAGGGGGTAGGGGAGGTATAATCTTGTTTCATTCTGGTGATACGTCCAGTTTTCTAGCAATTGTTATTATCAAATGAATTCAGTTGTGAGTAAAAAATTGGTTATCATACAAAAATACTCTGGTCAATTAGTGATATAAGGAACTTTTTGATTGAATCAACATGGCAAAATACGATGGACTACTAGGACAACCAATACTTGAAGTAGAAGAACCTGATAAGGAAGGCGGAATTACCTTCATTATTAAAGACAATAGATTTTTGTTCATAAAAGTAGTTGATGGGAAAATCGATACGATATCGATACCAGAATAGGTGAATATGAATGGAAAAATATGATTCAATCAAAATGGTAGAACTTGTAAAGGTAGAAGATCCTGATTCAGAAGGCGGATTAACTTTGATCTTTGAAGATAACAAAACCTTGAAGATTAAGGTTGTTGATGGAAAACTAGTTTCAGAATTCGTCTAAACTAATTTTTTATGTGTTTTTCATAAAAACCGATAGCTAACTCTTGTACTTCAGATTGAATAGAACCAGGTCTTTCATCTCTAATTTTTTTAATTGCTTCATCTGCTGAAAATTTTTTGTGTTTTATAAAGTAGCATGCAAGAATTGTTCCTGCTCTTCCCATTCCAGCAGCACAATGAACCATTACTGCTTGATCATTTTTGATTTGTTCATGGATAAAATTTACTGCTGAATCTATTTTATCCATATCAGGTGCAGTAAGATCAGGAGTTGGCACATGAAGATAATTAACATTTTTTATCCAGTTATCAGGTAAAGCGTTCTCAGTCATAGTTACAATTGATTTTACTCCTTGATTTAGAAGCCAACTAAATTCATCAAAACTTGTTGGCATTCCAGAACCAGCTAATTTTTCTTCAATTAACCAAGAAAAGTTAGTTGGTTTTTTTGTAATTTTACCATGAACCTTTCTCCAGATATTTCCGGGCTTACTCATGTAAGATGGTGATATTTTCTATATTTTTAACATTACGGAATTTTGTGTGAGTAAATTATGATGCTACTGCTCTTACTGGTGAACCTGTAGCATCTTTAAGCTTTAGTGGAAGAATTGTAAAATTAAATTCCTTTGATGAAATTTTATTCAAGTTTGCCAAGTTTTCTACAATCAAAACATTGTTTTTTGATAAAATATGATGAACACTAAATGATTCATCTTTTCCAAGATCTATGCTTGGAGAGTCTATTCCAACTAGATTGATCTTTTTTGATACAAGATATTTAGCGGCAGATATGTCCAATCCTGGATTTTCTGTGAAATAATTATCTTTTTTCAAATTTTTTTGCCATCCAGTAAAAAAGAAGACAGATAAGTGGTTGGAAATCTTTCCATTCTTTTTTTCAAATAAAGTAATGTCTAATTTAGTAATGGTAGTATTCCTAGTTTTTTGGAGTTTGATTATTGTAGCGTTTCCAATGAGTCTATCAAGTGGAATTTGGTCTATTTTGAGACCATTTTTAACAAAATGATATGGTGCATCAATATGAGTTCCAGTGTGAGAGCTTAAGAATAATAGTTCAAGGTTATACCCATCATTCTTTAGATCAGACCAAGAAATGAATTGCGGGTTTGGAGAACCAGGAAAGCTTGGAATGGATTCTGATATTGTCAGTGTTAGATCTATTGGTTTCACACCAACAAATCTTGATGGTGATTAATCAGTTTTTGAATTATGAAAGGTTAAATACTGTTTGATAAAAAATTTCGTGTGCCTACTGCATATGTTCTATTAAATTCAGATTTAGGATCAGATGAGTCAATCATTAATGAAGTAAAACAGATTCTTGCTGAAGAAGATGTTACATCTGAGGTTCAAGGAGTTTATGAAGTATATGACATTGTCTTAAAGTTATCATCTGATGATGCTGAAAAATTACGTGCAATTATCACTAACAAAATCAGAAAAATTAGTAAAGTTCAATCAACGTTAACTATGATGGTAATAGAAGAGCAAGAAGGTCTATAGTTTCTTTATTGCATCAATTACTTGAAGCATTTCAGATTCAGTGTTAAAAAAGTGAGGAGATACTCGTACAATCTTTTTTTCCATAATTTCTCTTACTGCTAAAACAATACCTTGTTTTTCAAGTTTATCTACTATTTCTTGTGAATCAAAACCATCAATATTAAAAGATACAATACTGATTCTGTCATTTGGATCTTCTGGTCCATACAAAATAACATTTTTTATTTTTAATAATTCTTCTCTGAAAAGATTTGACAAGTATTGATTTTTCTCACGAATATTGTCCATACCAAAATTTAGCAGATATCTTACAGATGATTCTAATCCAACTATTCCAACATAATTTCTAAAACCAGTTTGAAATTTGTCAGGTAGTTCTTTGAAAGCAAGATCTGTGTCATCATAAATAATTGCAGATTCACCACCAATTGTCATTGGTTCTAATAATTCACTTGATTTTCTATTACAGTAAAACAAGCCAGTACCCATTGGACCGCAAAGCCATTTAGAGCCGTTAAATGACATGAAATCACATTTAATTTTCGATACATCAATGTCACCTATACATCCTATAGTTTGTGCACTATCAATAAAGAATGGAACTCTATTTTGAAGAATATTTCCGATTTCTTCTACAGGTAATATTGAACCAGTATTATACAAAGCATGACTTAGAGTTACTAGTTTTGTGTTAACATCAATGTAAGATTTTAGATCATCTAATTTGAAAAAACCATTTTTATCTATAGGGAGGTTTTTTATTGAAATTTTTTCTTTTAATTTAATCCAAGGATAAAAGTTTGCATGATGTTCATGTGCCATTCCACGAATTATTATATTTGATCTAGAATCAAAAGGGAGTCCATTTGCTACGATATTGATTCCATCAGTTGTACTTTGAGTAAGAACAACTTCATCAGGTTGACAGGAAATAATTTTTGCGATTATTTTTCTTACATTTTGTAGTTTTTCAGTAATAAATGGTTCTGAATCCTTAGAATCAGGACCAATTGAATTGTATGATATTAGAAACTCGTTTATGGCTTCAATACTTTGAGAAGGCATCAAAGATACTGATGCATTGTTTAGATAGATTTTATCTGAATTAGGAAAATCATCTGAAATATCTTTTGATGCTAAATTCATTATTATATCTGTAAAATGCTAAAGTGGTGTTGGATAAAAATCCTAAGAATGTTTTAGATAATAATTTAACACATATTCAAAATGAATTTAGACAAAACATACCAAGTATAGTGTTATGTTCAGAACCTTTCCATAAAGCAGAGTTTCTTAACAGACTAATCAATTCTGTCGAAAATCCAATTATTTTTGTAGATATGGATTTGCTTTACACAGGATATGTTGAATCTGGAATGATTCAGAAAAAAAACAATGTAACAATTTTTCATCCTGATAAAGTAAGTTGGAAAAAGAAATTATTAGAAATCATAACTAAAGTATCAAAAGAAAAACTCCTAGTTGTAATTGACTCATTTAATGGAGTTTACAATATGTTTGATGATCTTGAATCTGCTAGATTCATCAATTCATGTATTATGTTACTCTCATCTGTTGGAAAACAAACAAGTTCATCTGTTGTTATAATTGCAATGGCAAGAAAAAAAGAAAACAATGAATGGGTATTATCACCAGGAGGGAAACAGATCATAAAATCAGGAAAAACAGGGGTTTTTTTCTTAAAAAAAATTGAAAGTAATTTAGTAGTTAGCACTTTTGAAGATGTAAATTCAAAGATATTCAAAATTGAACAAGAAAATGGTTGATTTGGGTTTTTGTGCGATCAAATTTGAAACACCGTTATAACTCGATATTTTTAGGCAAATTATATAAAGACCAAATTAAGAAATAATTTCGTTATGCCAGTAGGAATTATTCCCGACATCAGCGAACAGATGTGTATCGGATGCGCACTATGTGTAGAAATCTGTACAACTCTTGGTCCAGATGTCCTTAGAGTAAAACCAGTTGAAGGCTGGAAGAGAGGTAAAGCATTTGTATTTTATCCAGAAAGATGTATTTCTGATGGTGCATGCATCGGTGTATGCCCAACAAAAGCAATCTTTTGGATGAGACCAATGGACTTTACTGTTGGACAACCAGTTCCACTCTACAAGAACTCAGTCTTCGTCAAAGGTTGGACTGAATTAATCGATTAGATTAGTTCAATTTAATTTCTTTTTATTATTTTTAGTCTAAATCAACATATGCCATAGACGTTGATGCTAAAATAACTAATATTGAAAACCAAAAAAATCATGAAGATTGATTAATTTTTAGAAAAGCCAAATTTTAATGCCCAACTACTTTTTTGGTTTTTAGTTGATTTCTTTGAAAGATTATCTAACATATCATATGTAATTGTAAATCCATATCCAACCATAGTAGCATCTTTTCCATAGTTCTCTTTGTTAGGTACAAACTCATCAGCTAAATCTTTGATTTTTTTGGTTTTTAGATCAAACAATCGAATTTTTTTGCCATTTTCAAGTTTGATTATTGCATCTCCACTTAATCCTTGAATTGAAAAGCTTTCAAAAAATCGTATTAAACCATCCTGTTTTAATTCAATTACAGAATCATGGGTGAATTTTCCTCCATAAAATAAAATTTCACGTCCAGATAGTATAACATCATCTTCTACATTAAGAACAATAATTGTATCAGCATCAAGTGAAACTGTATTTACAACATTTTCAGCAATAATTTTTCCATTTAGGGCTGAAATGTGTGTTCTGTGTTCTTGAATTTGAAACACACCAACTTTTATCTTGTCTGCAACCTTGTATTTTCTGCCGAAGATATTTCCTACTATAATATTTCCATTATCTGCAATAAGTCTAGCACCATTCTCAATTTTGTATTTAGTTTCTAAAGGATTAATAAATTTGAAATCTCCTTTAGTGAGATGTATGTCTGTTTTAAATTCTTGTGTCCATGATGGACTAGTTATACTTCCCTGCATAACTATTGGACCATCATATGTTAGACTTCCTGCCATAAAATTTCCTTTAATTGATAATGCACCTGTTGCTTTTCTTTCTAGTTCAATTTCGCCAAGAGTTTTTGATCCAAATAATCTTGTTGCAGTTGAGTTTGATCTATTCAGGGCTGATGCCCATTCTTCAGCAGTTTTCATTTCTTTGGATAGTTGTTGACCTAGAATCTGATTCTTTCTTCTAACATCAGCTTCAGTATCACCAGAAAATACTCTTGAGTTTCTTAATTTTTCAATGTCTGTATCAGGATACTTTTTACCAATTTTGAGATCATCGTATGCTTGTTTAATTTTGATGAATTGTTCATTTTCTCCTCCTCGATCTGAATGATATTGAAGAGCCAATCGTCTAAACGCGTCACGAATTTCTTTCTCAGTTGAACCTTCCACAATTCCTAGAATATCATAATTGCTCTCTACCATATCTTACACCAACTAGGTTAATTTTTCATGATTCCTATACTTGTAGGTTATTACACAATTGATAAATTCTAATTCATTTTTGATGTTTTAATATTATTTAATTCATCTTCAAAGAAGAATTTTTCAGTAAATGCGGGTTTTAAATCATCCAACCAAATTGCATTTTCATCATATTTTGCAAAGAATGGAGTTTCTACCCAATTAGAATTTCTACCCTGTAAAAATCTCAAAACAATTACCTTCTGATCATTTACAGTTGTGGTTCCAATTACGTGTACTTTTCCTGGAGTTGCAGACATGCTAGGCCCACGAACAGTTCTTGCTAATCCACTTACTGTGGAATAGGCCTTTTTGAAAATATCATGCGCCTTAATGAGAGAAATTCCGAAGTAGTGTTGAGCCCCAGTATCTCTAACTACAAACATGTAGTACGGAATACATCCTAGTTGAACTTGTTTTGTCCACATTTTTGCCCACATTTCTGCATCGTCATTGATGTGTGCTAAAAGTGGAGATTGTGTTCTAATTTGTGCACCTGTTGCTCTCACTTGTTCAATTGCACTTTTTACAGAATCTGTTGATAATTCATTCAGATGATTAAAGTGAGCCATAAATGCAAGATGTAATCCGTTATCAGTAATCTTTCTAAAAATGCCTAACATTTCTTGTGAGTCAGAATCTGTTAAAAATTTGTAAGGCCAGTAAGATAGAGCTTTTGTTCCAATTCTAATTGTTTTAAGATTGGGAAGTTTTGCATTAATTAAAGTATCAATGTATTTAGAAAACATTTTTGCATTCATAATCATTGGATCACCACCTGTAAAGAGTACATCACTAATTTCTGGATGTTCTATAAGATATTGAACTAGTTGTTCACCCTCTCGCATTGCAAATTTCATTTCATCCATTCCAACAAATTGTGGCCATCTAAAACAAAAGCTACAATATGCATGACAAGTTTGACTTTGACTTGGAAAGAAGAGACAGGTTTCCTTGTATTTGTGTTGCATACCATATAATTTGGTTCCATCTTTTAGTGTTGGAACATTAAGTTCCATTTGTCCTGCTGGATGTGGATTTAGTTGTAAACGAATTTCATTTGCAAGTGATGCAATTTCTTTTTTATCAGAATTATTTTTTAAAGCAGTTACCATTTTTTCATAGTGTTCTGGTTTTAACATTCCTTTTTGAGGAAAAGTCAAAACATACATTGGATCATTTGGTATATTGTTCCAATCAATTAATTGTTCAATAACGTAGTTGTTTACTTTGAAAGGTAAAACATTTCCTACAACTTCCATCTCAAATTGAGTTTCTTCAGAAAGATTTTGAATGTGTGGAAGTTCACGAAAATTTGATAATGTATATGATTTTAGTGGTGGTGAATCATCCCAAATTGATTCTTGATAAGTCATTCCGTAAATAGTGTATTAACCCTTGATAAAAGTTGCAGGCTTTTTACGCACAAAAATTTTTGAATTTAACAAAAATTTGATAAAAATTTCAATCAATAATGATAATAGAAGTTAACTTTGTATTCTATATTAAACTGTGATTTAATTGAGTAGATATGACTGAGCATGAAGTTACAGGAATTTCTGTAGGCGAATTTGAAACAATACCTCAGATTCTAGCTTCTTCAGAGTCTCTTCAAGTGGCCTTTGTTCTTTTAATCATTGGTTTAGTAATTATTGGAATAGTTTACCGTAAATTTTCATATTGGGTTTCTTCTCAAAAATTTAACTATGCACGACCACATTCTTCTCGATTTGTTCGCAAGGCAGTACTGCCATTTTTTGCAATAGCTTTAGTGTCATCTATTAATGTATACATACAAACCGCTGAACTATTCGAGGTAGAGATTGAAGATGGATTAGGTGGTGCTGAAAAATTTGCAAAAATTCTTAATTCAATTAACATACTAGTAATTGGCTGGACAATATCACACCTAATTCCAATTGCTTTAACAAAACGTGACAAATCAATTCTGGAAAGAGAAGATTATGAACAGTGGAATAACATGCGAGGATTTACAGATGATGATAATTTATTCTACAAATGCTTCAAATGGATTCCACCCAAGACAACTCCTTACGACATGAAAGATGATGAATTTCAAAAACATGTTCAAACCGAAGATGGTCTAAAATTTCTTGAAAAATATCATACTTCAAGAGGTTTACCTATTGGTAGTTATGATAAACTAGTAGATGAACCATTTGAAGAGTGGAAAAAATCAGAGAGAGTAAAATATGAAAAATATTATAAAAATTGTATAGATGGAACAAACCAGACAGGGCAAAAGCTAAAACCTGGTACTACACCAGACGAAATTTATCCTATAGATGTATGGCGAGAGCAAAAGAGACAAAATAACTATGAACCATTAATTCCAAATTCAAGACCACCAGGATATGCAAGAAAACAAAAAGAAGGAGTTCCAAAATCTGCAAAACAAGTTCTTCCAATAGGAATTTTTGTTGCTACAGTACTTGGTGTAGTTACATGGTGGGGAGTAGATTTGGTAGTTTTGGCAACTGCAACTGGAGGACTTGCACTGGGTATAGGACTTGCACTAAAAGAAACAATGGAAAATTACTTTGCATATATCATGATCAAGAAAGACAAAGTTATCAAAGAAGGAGATAGGGTTACGTTGCCAAGTGGATATACAGGTCTAGTATTCAAAATTACACCTAGAATAACCTATGTCAGACATGGTCTCAACGAATCTTTGGCAATAATTCCTACAAAACAAATCGTCTCAGAAGAAATAATCAACTTTACTAAGGAATTCAAGCTTGTTCCATCAATTATTGAGGTTGGAGTTTCATATCTAAACGATCCTGTGCAAGTAGAAGCAATTCTAATGAAGATAGGTAAACGGGCCATGAAAGAAGTTAAGGATGGACAAGGTAATCACCTAGCTAGACAGAAAAGATGTCCATACCTTGATGAACACAAACCAAGTTGTGGATGTGATAAAGAAATACACGTAGAAGTAGGTGATCCTGTTGTAAGGTTTAACAATTTTAATGACTCATCACTTGATTTTGCACTTAGAGTGTTTGTACGAGATTACGGTTCTCAGTTTAAGATGAAAAGTGAAATGAGGACAATCATGTACCAAGAATTCAAAGATTATGATATTAGAATTCCATGGCCTATCAGAACAGTATACCAAGGAGATGAGAAAAGAGAAGCAGAAGAGATTGGGAAATTCGATAAAATTCGTGACCAAGTGGTTAAGGAGTATGGTAGTAAAGATACTGAGGGTTCTGCAGAAGAAGGATAATCTTCTCAAAACTTAAGAATCCCATTAAATCACATTTTCTTGTTGAGCAAGATATCAATAATTTCAGGAAAATCTTCAGAAGATCTAGCCAAAAGATTATCAAAAAAACTAAAAGCAAATCTTGTAAAATCAGAAGTTAGGGTTTTTCCTGATGGGGAAAGCAAAATTACTCTTAGAGGAAATTTATCTAAAAGAAAATCTGTTGTTGTACAGTCAATTTACCCACCTGTTGACACAAATCTAGTTCAAGCATTATCATTAATTTCAAAAGCTAAAGAAACATCATCGGAAGTGATTGCTGTAATTCCATATATGGGATATGCAAGACAAGACAGAGAATTTTTGCCAGGTGAAATTATCACAATGAAAGTTCTTGCAAAATTGTTTAAAGGAGTTGGCGCATCAAAAATAATTGCTGTTGATATTCACAGTGTAATAGGTCTCAAGCATTTTACTATAAAATCAAAGAACGTTACTGCAATTCCAGATCTGGTGAAATATTTCAAGAAATTGAGCCTAAAAAATCCTTTAGTTGTCTCTCCTGATCAAGGTGGGAAAAATAGAGCAAAAGAATTTGCGAAAAAATTTGAATCGGAGTATATTGTTCTAGAGAAAAAAAGAGATAAAAAAACAGGCAAAGTAAAAATCAAAACAAAAAATTCAGACAAAGTTACTAACAGAGATCTTATTTTAGTTGATGATATGATAAGTACAGGAGAAAGTATCATCAAGGCTACACAATTTCTTAAAAAACAAAAATGTAAAAAAGTGTATGTTGCATGTACACATGCTCTTTTAATGAATGGTGCAGAAAAGAAGATAAGAAAAGCAGGAGTTACAAGTATTGTTAGTACAAATACAATTCCAGGAAAAACATCAGTAGTTGATGTTTCCAATACAATTGCAAAGGCAATAATGTAATGCCAGAAAGTTTTTTTATTTTATCTAAAGATTATCTAGAGCTTGCAAGTGATGAAATAATTGCATTATCAAAAATGTATGATAGATTTTCTAAAGTTAAAATAATTTCTAATTTAGTAATTATTCAATCAAAAACAAGTTGGAATAAAATTGCAAAACGTGCTTCATTTGTTAAAGTTTCTGGACAGATATTACGAAAGATGTCGGGATTATTTTTAAATGAAGATAATTTAGAAGTGCTAAAAAATGCAAAGACCTTTGTTTGCAGAATAATTAATTTATCATCAAAACAATTCAATATTCCAGAATTAGAAAGCTCTATGGGAGATATGATATCAAAATTCTCTCATGCAAAAGTAGAATTGGAAGATCCTGATATTACAATATATTTAATTTTTACAGATAATGAGAATTTTTTTGGATTCTCAAAGCGAATTAAAGAAAAAACTAGACCAAAAAAAATTAAAAAATATCCTCATGAATTGGATTGGAAGCTGACAAGAGTTATAATAAACTTGATTGGGTTAAAAGAAGGAGAAACTGTTTGTGATCCATTTTGCGGTACTGGTACGACACTTTTAGAGGCTGAATCTATGGGCATCCATGCAATTGGATTAGATTTTGACGAAAAAATGTATGAGATTTCAAAAGAAAACCTCAAGGTAAATGGGTATAAATCAAAGGTTTTCAAGTCAGACTTTCAAGAATTGTCAAAACTTTCTGGAAAGTTTGATGGAATTGTTACTGACTTACCATATGGAAGAGCATCAAAAGCATCAGAAAAACCCGAAGAGATCCTGAAGAAATTTTTCTCAATTATGCCCAGACGTAAGAGAATGGCAATTATGTACAAAAAAGAATTAGATAGAAATTTGAAGTTAAATGGATTAAAAAAATATGAAATCTATAGGCATAAAAGCTTGACAAGGACAATTTTAATTAAATGAAACTTGTATTTTTAGGAACATCAGCATCTCAACCCACTGAAAACAGAGGACTATCTTGTATTTGTTTAGAAAGAGAAGGAGAGATCTTAATGTTTGATGCAGGAGAAGCTGCACAAATTTCCTATATGAAATCAGGTTTAGGATGGAATAAAAAAATGAAAATGTTTGTTACACATCTACATGGAGATCATTGTGTAGGGATTCTAGGATTATTACAAACAATGTCTATGCAAAACAGAACTGAAACTTTGGAGATTTTTGGTCCAAGTGGAATTGATGAATTTATTGCAGCAAACATCAAAATATTAAATTTTGGATTATCATTTTCTGTTTTAATTACTGTTGTCAAAGAAGGAAAAATTTTTGAGAATGAGAAATTTTTAATGTATGCATGCAAAGCAAATCACTCAGTTACTGCATTTTCATATCTATTTGAAGAAAAAGATAAGCCTGGAAGATTCAATGTTGAAAAAGCTAAAGAATTAGGTATACCTGAAGGTGAATTGTGGAATAAATTACAAAATGGAAATGAAATTACTGTAAATGAAAAAATAATAAGGCCAGATCAAGTGTTAGGAGAAAAACGTCCAGGTAAAAAAATAGGAATTTCAGGTGATACAATGCCCACTAAAGAGTTAGGAAAATTTTTTGAGGAATGTGATTATCTAGTATTTGATTCTACATTTCTTGATGAAGAAAAACAAAGAGCAAAAGATATATGTCATTCTACTGCAAAACAAGCAGCAATTTTAGGAAAAAACGCAAAAGTGAAAAATTTAGTTTTAACACATTTTTCAGCTAGATACAAAGATGAAGTTGGACATTTGAAAGAAGCAGAAGAGATTCATAATTCTGTAATAACTGCAAGAGATCTTTTAGAAATAGAAATTAAATGAAAATGTTTGAGCTAATTAGAGATCACATTAAAGATATTAAAAAAATTGTATTTGTAACAGGGGCCGGAATATCACAAGAAAGTGGAATTCCTACATTTAGAGGAAAAGATGGATTATGGAGAAACTATAATGCAATGAAATTAACGACAATTGATGCGTTTTATGATAATCCAAAATTGGTTTGGGAGTGGTTATAATGAAAGAAGAAGCAATATCTTTGCTGCACAACCAAATCTTGGTCACAAAGCAATTGCTGAACTTGAAAAATATGTGCAAGTTGTGGTGTTAACACAGAATATTGATGGACTTCATCAAAAGGCTGGTAGCTCAGAAGTGTTGGAATTACATGGAAGTATTGTAAAAATAAGTGTACAGTTTGTGATTATAAAGATAAAATAATAACTGAATTTTCTGAAACTCCACCCTTATGCAAATGTGGGAATATACTCAGACCTGATGTTGTCTGGTTTGGAGAATCTCTGCCACAAAAAATATGGCAAAAAGCTATGATTTTTGCAAGTCAATGTGATTTGATGGTAATTGCTGGTACATCTCTTGTTGTGTCACCTGCAAATACACTACCAATCTATGCAAAACAAAATAAAGCAATATTGATAGAAGTCAATCCAGAAAATACTGAGATGTCATCAGAGATGGATTTAGCTATAAGAGATACAAGTGCAATTACACTACCTAAATTTGTATCAATGTTTAAAGAAAATTAAATTATGATTGTGAAAATATGCCATTAATTTTTGTATCAGAATCATCCCCAGGATTAAATACTGATGAGGTAATTGTACCATGATCTTCATGTTCAACAATCATATCTACATAGTAAGAAATCCCAGTAGCATCATTTACAGTAGTTTCAAACATTGAAGTAAAAAATGTGCCTGAAAAAATTTCTTTTTGTTCAGTTCTAATTACAACAGTAACACTTTGTGTTTTCCCACTTGAATCAGAATATTGAAGAAGAATATTGTTATCTGGTTGTTGTGTAGTAGATAAGGACAGTGTATCATATACTATTAATGAACTTGTAGTTGATGAACTTGAACCACCCGTGAAAATATCTGTAATGGCTTCAATAGGATTAAAATTTGAAATCTCTTCACTAATGGTTTTTTGAGATGATTCTTTTACTTCAGATATTTCATTAGTAATCTTATCTCCAGCGTTACTAATTCCATTAGTTATAGAATTACTTGTTTTATCCATTATTTGATCAATTGATTCGTCAATTCTTTGGTCTGCAGAATCTGAAGCTTTTGAACCAAAGTTGGTTACATCATCCATTAAAGAATCAAATACGGTGGCAGAAGTAGTTGGAAAAATATTATCAATTTCTGTGGAGAATATCATACCTCCCAAGATTACAATTCCAGCTATTATGCCTAATTTTATGAGCATTTGATATTAATTTAAAAAAAAGGATTTTAGATTCAAACTAAAAAAATATTTAACAATGATTGAATTTTCTTAGCTAAATTTCATCATCCCTAGAAACAATCCAATCAATAATTCTATCAATATATGATGAAGTCAAAATTACTTTAATTGGTCCTAAAGGAGATTCATTTGCTTCTTCACAAATTGCTATTTTTTCAACAAAAGCTGCTTGTTTATTTAGATAAAACCAAGTAGTATCATTTTCTAAATTTTTTTCAAGATTACGTCTATAGATTTTTTGAGATTGTTTAGTGTGAACTGTTTCGTAAATCTTTTCTAAAGACTTGAGATCTTTGGATTGGGCACTAATTGAAAAAATTTCAGTTTTTATATTTGAGTTTGTAAAAATATTTGAAATTGCTTTTTTAATTTTTTTTGGATCCTCAGAAGGATTTACTGAACAAAACATCTCTATTTTGCAACTAATATTTGGAATTCTCATTCTATCCAACTTTGAATAATTTTAAAGGTGGTTTCTATTAACTTGTCTTTTGTTAAACCAATATTTGATATGGCATAATCAGATAGTGCAATTGGACTACTAATTCCAACTCCTAATTCGCGATTATCTCGTTCTTCAAAGTGATCTTTTGTTTGAGGATCATCTGATCTTCCTCTTTTTTGTAAAAAATCAAATCTAGTATCAGTTAATGCATGAATTGCTAATAGTTTTACACTACCAAGTTTTCTAAGTACTTCTATTTCATCAGTAGATCTAATTCCATCAATTAGTATCACATTAGCAGTAGACGATTCTATTTGTGGTTTCACTAATTCTGCTATTGCACCAAGACCATTTTTTTCTCTAAGCTCAAGCATTAGTTTTCCAAGATTCGTTCTAGTTGATTCTAAGTTTCTTTTTTTTGCTTCTTCTCTAACAGCATTTCCCATATTGATAATGTCATATCCTTTTGGTTTCAATCCTTCAGCAATAGTAGATTTGCCAGCACCAGGCATGCCTGTTAGACATACAATTAGTTTTGTCAATACATATCAAAAAAGAGTCTCGTCTATGAAGCTACCGGAAATTATTATAAAGATACTTCAAAAAATGTTATAATGCGAACTTTTGTAGCAATTGAAATCTCAAATGGGGATATTATCAATTCCATAAAAAAATTTCAAACTAAAATTAACATTGATGCTAAATCCGTAGAATCAAAAAATTTTCATTTTACATTACAATTTTTAGGTGAAATTTCAGAGGAGATCTTACAAAAAGTTATCCAAGCCCTTCGTAAGATTGAATTTTCAAGTTTTAGTGTAAACTTGAAAGGAACAGGTGCATTTCTTAAACCTAAATTTCCAAGAGTGATTTGGATTGGAACAGATGAAAATGGAGGAAACATGCTAATTCAGTTATCAAAAAAAGTTGAAAAAGTGTTAGAACCATTAGGATTTTTTTTTAGATAAGCCGTTCAAACCTCATATCACAGTATTTAGAATTAAAAAGAAGGTAGGAGATATAACAAAAGAATTGGATAGTCAAAAAATGATAGATTTTGGAATACAAAAAGTAACTAGTATCAAATTGAAAAAAAGTGAACTTACATCAAATGGACCAATCTATTCTAATTTAGAGGAGATTAGTGCAATAAAATGAAACAAATTATTTCTAAAATTTCCAAGTCTGTTATTCCATCAAAAACAATAGAAAACTCAAAAAAACAAATTGCTGAATTAGCATTTAACTTAGTTAAAAAAGAAATTGAGAAATTTACAGAAGTTATAGGATTAGAATTTGGTGGTTCATTTGCAAAAGGTACTTGGTTATCAAAAGATGCAGATGTAGATATTTTTATCAAATTTAAGAAATCTACATCAGAAGAAAAATTTGAAAAGATCTCAAAAAAAATTGGTTTTGAATCATTGAAAAAATATTCTCCATATATTAGATGTTCTGAGCATCCATATGTTGAGGCAAAAATTAAAAATACAAAGATCAATGTTGTACCATTTTATGATGTAAAAATTGGAGAGTGGAAAAGTGCTGCTGATAGATCTCCATTTCATACAAAATTCATGGAAAAATCACTAACATCTAAAATGAGAAACGATGTTAGAATTCTAAAAACATTTTTTAAATCAAATAAAATTTACGGAGCTGAAATTGCAAAACAAGGATTTAGTGGTTATGTTTCAGAAGTTTTAATCTTAAATTTTGGAAGTTTTGAAAATGTAATTAAATCAATATCAGGAATTAAAGAAAATCAAATTATTGGAAAGACTTCAAAGAAATTTGGAACATCAATAGTGATTATAGATCCAATTGATAATAATAGGAATTTAGCTGCTGCAATTTCTGATGAAAATCTTGGAAAATTTATTCTTGTTTCTAGAGCTTTTAAAGAAAAACCTACAATAGGATTCTTCAAGGACAAAAAATCACTAGTTTCAAAGAAACATTGGGAAAATTTGTTGGTAATAAAATTTAACTTTAAAATTAGAAGCCCAGATATAATATGGGGGCAAATTAAAAGAGCCACTTCATCATTGTCTACTCAATTAGAATTAGGTGGATTTGAAGTACTAAGAAGTAAGCCCCATACAGATCAACAAAAAGAAGTCTATCTCTTTTTCTTGTTAGAATCTACAAAAATTTCAAGACTATATCCAAAAAATGGACCAGAATATTTTAGAGAAGATAGTTCCAAGAGTTTTATTTCTAAAAATATTGTAAATACGGAATTAATGTGGATTGGAAAGAATAAAAAAATAACTTCATTAGAAAAAAGAAAACATACTGAAGCAGTCAAATTCATGATAGAATTTTTGAAAAAGAATCTTAGAACAGACATACCAAAAGGTCTTCAAAGTGATTTCAAACAAGGTTTCAAGGTTTCAGTAGGAAACAAAAATTTAAGCAAATCAATTAAAGAGGCTGCAAGTGAGTTGATTTCAACAGATGGCACACTCCTTCATTTCAATTAAGAAATTTGCGGATGAGCCATACTCAAATATTCTTGGATATCCAAAAGCTACCAGTAGACAAATTAGATCAAGAATTAATGAATTAGAGAAATTAAAAATAAAATCAGTTTCATTTACAGGTTCTACTACACTTGGAAATTTAGCAATTTTAGGAAAAGGATACGTTGGAGTTGTAGTTCTAGTAAAAAAAGGAAGCAAGCAGGTTGCACTAAAAATTAGACGAACAGATTCGCAAAGAAATGAAATGAAAAATGAAGTAATATTACTAAAATTAGCAAATTCAGTAAATGTTGGACCAAAAATGTATGTTGCAAGTAAAAATTTCTTAGTAATGGAATATCTTGAAGGAATTGATATTAGTAAATGGGTAAATACGTTAAAAGGAATAGGTAGTGCAAAGAAATTAAAATCTACAATCAGAAATGTTTTAGAAGACTGTTATAGACTAGATCAGATTAGTCTTGATCATGGCGAATTAAGTAATGTTTCAAAACATGTCATTGTAGGAAAAACAAAATCTACCTTAATTGATTTTGAAAGTTCTAGCACTAAAAGAAGATCATCAAATGTTACATCAATTACTCAAGCAATTTTTATTGGATCAGGAATTGCAAAAAAAACTCAAAAAATCTACAAAAACCCGCCTAAAGAGAAAATTATTGATATCTTAAAACAATACAAACAAGAAAAGACACGAGTAAATTTTGAAAAACTATTAAAAATTCTAAAATTGTAAAGAATCAGTAAGATTTACTATATTTTTATAGGATATATTCACAGGATCCTAAAATGACTAGTACAAATGCCGTTACTAAACTTCCAACAAGAATAAACTACAAAGTCATTGCCATAATTGCATCTCTATCTGTAGTTGATATTGTATATAATTTGTATTTTTTTGATGGCTCATACTTTGATATTAAAGATGGGATCTATTTAGCAGGAATTGCAGGTTGTGGAATATCTTCCATTTTGGTTGCCAAAAAATATCATGGTTCTGCAATGCTTGAAAAAGCATATCTGTTTTTGGGATTGGGATTTTTTGCGTGGTTTATAGCAGATGTTGGATATTATTATAATGAATTTGTATTAGAAATTGATCCTTGGCCATCTCCATTTGATGTAGGTTTTCTTGCAAACTATGTTTTTGCAATCTTACATCTTGGTCTTAACACAAAATACTTCAAACCAAAATGGTCCAACTTAATGAAAGCTCCAATTATTGTAATTCCAATTATTGCAGTTTTTATTTTTACAATTACTGCTTATGACTCTTGGGGAGAATATGATGGACTTGTTTTTGACATAGTCTATAGCAATCTGTTTGTTATTGGGGCATCAGTAATGTTAGCACTTGTAGTTGTTGGAGTAAGTGTTTTTCGGACTTCAGTTCTCAAATCTACATGGTTATTATTGTTAATTGGAATCTTATTTTGGGTAGTAGCTGATTCTGCGTATTATTATTTAGAAACAATTGGGGAATATACTCATAATTCTCCAATCAAAACATTATGGATGATATCATTCATGTTAATCATTTATGCATTATACAAACATCATAAAGTGTTATGAAGATCATTTAGGATGGGACCGGCAGGATTAGAATATTTTTGGTGATTGTATTGGTACCAGTTAGGCATAGAAAATAAAAAAAGAATCATGGCGGTTTAACATACGTCCAAAATGCATCCTTCTCACATGTGTTGATTGGAGGAAATATTTCGAACAATTGCATCTGAATTGCACTTTCATCAAAAGTAGGATGACATTTTGCAGACACTTCGATATGACCCGAAAATTTGTAATATCCTGGTTTTGTACATTTGTCACCTGTTTTTGGCATTAATCAATAAGATCGTTTGTAGAATAATAAACATGACCTAATTAAATGGTCATAACTTCATAAATTCAAATCCTGTAAGATTTGAATTGATTTAGTGATTGATTTTTTTGTAGTTAACCAAAATGGGACCGGCAGGATTTGAACCTGCGATCACTAGTCCCCCAGACTAGTATCATACCAAGCTAGACTACGATCCCTTGTCTCACAGGCACAAAATGAAATTATTAAATCGTCGTATTGATTAATAATAATAATGAAGATTTGCAACATTTGCCACAAGATTTCAGCTACTGATCAAGATCATTTAGATTGTGTTCAAAAAAGAAGTATCGAAATGGAAAATAAAGATTTTAAAAATAAAATTCCTGAAAAACTAAATCTGTCAATGGATAAACAAGAGCTTGGTATTGAAGTAAGAGCTATCCTTGAACATCTTTCAAAAGAGAAAGACAAAGAAGAAGAAATATAATTATTTTAAATTTGTTAACTTAACGTTCTTGTGTAGTAGGTCTTATCAAAATTTCGTTAATATTAACATGTGATGGGGATTCAACTGCATACAAAATTGCATTTGCAATATCTTCTGCTTGTAATGCTTCCATCTTTTTTGTATTTTCAACAAATCCCTGCAAAGATTCATCAGTAATAGTATCATTAAGTTCTGTTGCTACAACTCCAGGTTCAATAGAAGTTACTCTAATGTTAGAACGTACACTAAATTCTTGTCTTAATCCTTCACTAAATGCTGCAATTGCATGTTTTGTTGCACAATAAACACTACCAGCTGGAAAAACAATTCTTCCAGCAACAGATGATAGATTTACAATATGTCCAGATTTTTTTTCTTTCATATGCAAAATTACTGAGGCTGTAGAATACAATACACCTCTGATATTCACATCAATCATTCTATCCCATTCATCTACTTTCAGGGTTTTGAAGAAACTTAGAGGCATCAAACCTGCATTATTTACAAGAATGTCAATGGATCCCCATTTTTCTAAAACTGCTTTTGCAAAATTTTCACACTCTTCTCTTTGTGTAACATCTAATTTTTGATAAAATACTTCTCCACCGTTATCAGTAATTTGTTTTGCAAGTGCTTCTAGTTTGTCGACTCGTCTTGCGCCAATAGCAACTTTAGCTCCTGCTTTTGATAATGTCAAGGCAGTTGCAAATCCAATACCACTGCTTGCTCCTGTAATTATTGCAACTTTATCTTTAATCATTTAATTTGATCCAATTCCATCATCGTAAAAACGTTTAGACTAAATCACTTTGGAAAAAAATACTACCACCTTTATTAAATGAAAAATGACTAACTAAGCTATGGAGTCTGAGAAATGTGCTTATTGTGGTGATTTAACAGATATGCCATTTCATTGTAATTATTGTAAGGATCCATTTTGTGCTGAACATAGATTACCTGAAGAACATAGATGTGTAAAGCTAACACAAATTAGAGCAAAAAGATTTGGGGAGAAAAAAGTAATACGAGATGGTGGTAGAGACAAACCAAATATTTTCAAAAGAATATTCAGTAAATTCAAAGATTAGTATGGACTTTTTTCAGGAGAAATTTTTGCACGTCTGCCTTGATAAATTAAAGCGATAGCAAGTGCAAACATTACCATTGCAGTTAAGGGAAAATTTTGTGGTGCAGGCAAAATAAACCAATAGTAAACTCCAAAACCAATTGATACAGCTGCTTGTACCCACAGTTTAATCCATTTTGGGGCTTTGATTAATCGACTTATAGCTTCAATAGCAAAGATTCCAATTACTGGATAAATTGAAAATAATAAAAAATCAAATACTTCTACGCCTGTATGAGACATTTAATATGAAAATAAAGCAGGTATAATTTTTACCTAATCATCCCAACGGATTTTAGTTGCAGCATTTTTGGCAATTAATGCGTAAGCATTTTCATATGGGATTGTGGCAATATCTTCAGTTTTGAAAGGACCGTATTTTTCAAGGTCAGCACCCACAATTTCTTCTACTTCTTTAAGAAATCTAATGACAATTTTCTTTGTTTTATGATTTTGAGCTAATGATTCAAGGAATTTTGATTTTCCATTAATTGTAGCAGAAAGAATCATTTCAATTCTTTCTCTTTGTTCCTCTTGTGAATCTAAAATGAATTTTTCTTCATCTAAAAGATTTCCAAATTGGATATCTTTTGATTTAGAAATTTTTTCTAGTCTAATGTGTATCAGTAATGACGTCAATTCAGTTGCCATTTCTATCAAAGCATCCTTAATTTTACTCTCTACTCCATCAAATTCTTGTTTTCTTAAATTTCCTATAAAGTCAGAGAGATTTCTGTAAAAGTTTTGATCAATTTCTAATATAGAATCATTTTCAGTTTCTAGTAAAACTGTTTGATGTAAAGAGTTGATATCGATTTGATTTGATTCAGACATTTCTACCTAATCCTTAAATGTTGGGTGTATTTGTGTTTGATTGAAGTAAAAAAATTGCCCTATAAAGTTAGTCATGGTAAAGCAGTCCCAATAACATATTCACCTGATGAAGTTTTTGCTAGGATTCAACACGAAGACATTCAGTTTATTGATTTACAATTCACAGGTCTTACAGGCCATTTTCATCATACCACAATTTCAGCTAACTTGTTTACCCCTGAACAAATGAGAGATGGATTACCAAAATTGGATGGTTCATCAATTGTTGGCTTTACTAGTATTGATGATTCAGATCTACTTCTCAAGCCAGACTCAAATACATTTGCAATAATTCCTTGGATGACTGAAAATAAAACAGCCAGACTTCTTTGTGATGTTTATTGGGGAGAAGATAGAGGAAGATTATCAAGAGATCCTAGAGGAATTGCGCAAAAAGCTGAAGAATATATCAAAACTCAGGGATTTGATTTTAGTACATGGGGTCCAGAGGTGGAATTCTTTGTTTTTGATAAGGTACATTGGGATGTTTTAACGCCATACAAAGGACAGTCTTATTCAATTGAATCAAAAGAAGCTCCATGGAGCCAAGACGGAGATGGATATCCAATGGGATTACAAGAAGGATACTATCCTAGTACACCATCAGATACTCTTACACCATACAGAAATGAATGTGTGAATATTCTAAATAAAGATTTTGGAATATTATGTGATAATCACCACCATGAAGTTGCAACTGCAGGACAATGTGAAATTGATATCAGATATGACCGCCTGACAAATGCTGCAGATGCTGCGCAATCCTACAAGTATGTTATTAGAAATATTGCACAGAAGTATGGAAAGGTTGCAACAATGATGCCAAAACCAATTGCAATGGATTCAGGTTCTGGAATGCATGTTAATGTTAGTTTATGGAATGGAAATGAAAATATATTTTTTGACCCAGATGATGAGATTGAATTAAGCCAAACTGGAAGATACTTTTGCGGTGGAATCATTAATCATGCCAAAGCACTATCAGCAATTTGTAATCCTACTACTAATTCATACCATAGACTCGTACCTGGATATGAAGCTCCAGCATACATTGCATGGAGTTCAGGAAATCGTTCTGCCATAGTTAGAGTTCCAAAACATCTCAAAGGAAAAGGATACGCATACCTAAAGAGACTAGAGTTTAGAGCTCCTGATCCTTCATCTAATCCATATCTTGTATTTGCTGCAGTAGCAGCAGCTGGATTGGATGGAATCAAAAAGAAGATGGATCCTGGAGAACAAATACGTGAAGATATCTTTAAGATGACTAGATCAGACAAGGCTAAAAGAGGTATTGGTGTTCTTCCAAAAAGTCTTGGTGAAGCATTAGATGAGTTAGAGAGTGATAGAAAATTCCTTAATCCAATTTACACTAATAATGTAATTAATAAGCTAATAGAATTAGAAAGAAGAGATCAGCGTGAAATTGCCATTAGGCCACATCCGCATGAATTTTATCTGTACTTTGATGTTTAGGCTCTTCCAGTAAGCTGAAAGATATAAAATAATGAAACCGCTATCAGAGTAAATCCCCCTCCTAGATATATTCCTCTCCACTTTTCAGATGTAGCAGCTCTGTACAATAAGACTCCACCAGTAAGACCCATAAATAATATCAAAACGCCAATGATTACACTATCAAAACTTGTGTTAGTAATTAGCGGATAAAAGAATCCAGCAAGTAATGTAAAAAATGCAACTAGGTAAATGTACTTGAAACTAGTAAGTATTTTAGATGATGTTTTATTCAATGTTGTTCGTGAATGTAGTTATCAAATAAACTTTTGAAGAAATTTTTCAAAATGATTTACATCATACCTCCCATACCAGGTGGCATACCTCCCATACCAGGTGGCATACCTCCCATACCAGGTGGCATACCTCCTTCTCCTCCGCCAGGTGGACCACCAGCAGATTTTTGGGTAGCAATTACATCATCAATTCTAAGAATCATACATGCAGCTTCAGAAGCTGCAGATACAATTTGAAGTTTAACTGTAAGTGGTTCAATAATATCACTTGATTTCATATTAGCGATCTTTCCTTTCATAACATCAACTCCAGTCCATTTCTCTCCTTTCTGTTGTCTTGAGCGAAGATATGTCATTGTATCAATTGGATCCATTCCAGCGTTTTCAGAAAGTGTTAATGGAATTGATTCTAAAGCATCAGCAAATTTTTCAGCAGCTAATTGTTCTCTTCCTTCTAGAGATTTTGCCCAACTTCTTAGTTTAGTTGCAGCATATGTCTCAGGGGCACCACCACCTGCAACAATTGAAGGATTTTCCATTACATCTTTTACAACCATTAGTGCATCATGAACAGAGCGTTCAACTTCGTCAACTACTCTTTGTGAGCCTCCACGAAGAAGCAAGGTAACTGATTTTGGATGTTTGCAGCCTTCAATAAATACCCATTTGTCTTCTTCAATTTTTCTTTCTTCAACAAGATCTGCATTACCTAAATCTTTTTCAAAAAGATCATCAAGGTTTGTAACTATTCTTGCACCTGTTGCTCTTGTAAGTTTTTCAAGATCACTTTCTTTAATTCTTCTAACTGCAATAATTCCAGCTTTTGCTAGATAATGTTGAGCCATATCATCAATACCTTTTTGACATAAAACTACATTTGCCCCAGAGCCAATGACTTTGTCAACCATTGTCTTTAACATTCTATTTTCTTCATCTAGAAATGATTTTAGTTGTTGAGGATTAGAAATGTTAATTTTTGCATCAGTTTCAGTTTTGCTAATTTCTAATGCGGTGTTAATTAATGCAATTTTAGCTTCAGTGATTTCTGTAGGCATTCCTCCATTAACAATTTCTTTATCAAGAACAATACCCTGAATAATTGTCGTGTCTTTGATAGAGCCTCCAGCCTTCTTTTCTACTTTAATATCATCAATATCAACACTGTAAGTTTCACCATCTTTTTCTGAAACAGCAAGAACAGATTTTACAACAACATCTGCAAGTTGATCAGAGTCCTTTCTAACAAGTTTAGTTTGCATTGAGGTTTTTGCAATTTTAGTTAGAATGTTTTTATCATTTGCAGATACTTGGTCAGCAATACTTTCAAGAAATTGTTTTGCCTTTTTTGCAGATTTTCTATATCCATCAACAATAATTGTTGGATGAACATCTTGATCAATTAATAATTCAGCGTTATCAAGTAAAGCACCTGCCAATACAACAACTGAAGTTGTGCCATCTCCAACTTCATTATCTGTAGTTTTAGAAATTTCAACTAGCATTTTTGCAGCTGGATGTTGAACATCAATTTCTTTTAGGATAGTTGCGCCATCATTGGTAATAGTAACATCTCCCAAGGAGTCAACTAGCATTTTATCCATGCCTCGTGGACCTAGGCTGGTTTGAACAATTTCGGCAATAATTTTGCATGCAGCAATGTTATTCTTTTGTGCATCTCTGCCTTTGGTTTCTGAACCGCCTTCCTTTAGCAATACAACTGGCATATTTCCTTTAGAAGTGGCTTGCATACCCATAGATGCTAAAACTCTAGATTCCCCTTTTATACCTTCAGATCAGAATATGAAAATTTGAGGCAGCATCGGTGTTTTTAAATTGGGAAAATCAAATTTCAAAATATGGCCAAGTCACAAAATAAAGAATCTTACAATAAAATTTTCGCTAAATTAAAGGAACATCACAAATGGTTTGAAAATTCAATTCCGTTAATTGCAAGTGAAAATATTCCAAGTCCTGCTGTTCGAGAAGCTATAATCTCAGATTTTGGAAATAGGTATGCTGAAGGATGGCCTGGGGAGAGAGTATATGCAGGTTGTATCTACATTGATGATGTAGAGTTTGAATGTATGAAGTTGGCCAAAAAATTGTACAAAGCAAAATTTGCTGATGTAAGACCAACTTCAGGAGTTGTTGCAAATCTTATAGTGTATTCTTCTTTTACCAATCCAGGTGATATAATGCTAGCACCTTCTATTCCTGCAGGTGGTCACATATCACATGGTAAAAAGGAGCATTTTGGAACTGCCGGTCTGGTTCATGGATTAGAGATAGAGTTCTATCCATTTAATGCTGAAGAAATGACAATTGATGTTGATAAGACAAAACAAAAAGTAAAGACTCTAAAAAAAGATGGTCGTCTTCCAAAGATGGCAATGTTTGGTGGTTCATTATTCTTATTTCCACATCCTGTCAAAGAATTATCAGATTTTCTAAAGAGTTATGATATGCACATCAATTATGATGCAGCTCATGTTGCTGGATTAATTGCTGGTGGAAAATTCCAAGACCCTCTACGTGAAGGCGCAGATACTATGACTATGAGTACTCATAAGACTTTGTTTGGACCTCAAGGAGGACTTGTTCTAGGATCTAAAGAACATGAAGAGGTTATCAAAAAAGCAACGTTTCCGGGTCTTACAAGTAGCCACCACATTCATCATATGGCCGGAAAAGCAGTTGCTTTTGCAGAGGCTTTAGAATTTGGAAAAGACTATGCAACTCAGGTCATAAAAAATGCAAAGTTATTTGCAGAGACTTTGAATGATATGGGATTCAAGGTATTAGGAGAAAGCAGAGGATTTACAGAATCACATCAGATTGCAGTTAATGTTTTAGATTATTCTGATGGTGGAAAAGTAGAAGCAGATTTAGAAAAAGCTAACATCATAGTTAACAGACAACTCATTCCAGGTGATATTAAGGCAGGAAGAAATTATTTCCATCCTAGTGGAATTAGATTAGGAGTTTCTGAAATAACACGACTTGGAATGAAAAAGAATGAGATGCAAGAAATTGCATCTTTCATTAAACAAGTAGTTATTGAGAAAAAGGATCCAAAGAAGATACTTCCAAAAGTTAAGGCATTAAGAAAAAACTATCAAAAAGTCAAATTCTGTTTTGATGATAAATTAGGTGCTTACGAGTACGTCAAACTAAGATAATTCTAGGCGTAATCAGTAAGAAGTGATTGGTCTCCTTTACTCTTACCAAATACTAATTCAATTTCGTCTGATAGAGCATAAATTCTTCCTCTTTGATATTCACCAACATCATATTTCTCAACAAGTCTTTTTGCAAGTTTTAGATATTTTTCAACAGAGCCTTTGGTAATTGTAGGAATTAGTTTATGACCACATACACATGTTTGAATTAGAGGCATCCGACGGAATGATTTTCCACAACCTGTGCACCTAAAGTTTTGTCTAGCGTATGCTCTAAGATTTCCCATAATATCTGGAACCAGATGTGTTGAAATGACATTTGAAACAATTTCTGAAGGATTTACTACATCAATTAATTCAGCATTTTTAATTTGCATATCAAATTTGTCAAGCATTGAACCAAGTGTAGAGTAGGCGCTACGAGATTTTGAAGTGGTTAGTGATGAAGTTAAATGTGTAAAGAAATAATCATAAAATTGCCTTTCAGTTTCAAGACGTGACTTGATAATTTCTACAGATGTTATATCTGATGCTTTGTTCTGTTGAAATGTGGACTCGAAGAATTCTAAAGGAAGAAACTTTGTGACTTCAAGATTGTGTGCTTGTGGTTGAGATTCATGTGGTAAAACTAGAGGTTGCACAAGTAATGGAGCATCCATTAGCCCACCTATTCTATCAGAAAGAAATTGTCTTGAGAAATTAAGTAAGCTATCCATAAGAAGCATAATAGAATCAGCATCACCATCAGCATCTCTTCTTTTTGCAGAGTGCCAGTTTGGAGTTCCAAAACAAACATGTGTTTTAGTATATCCAATGATTCGTCCTACGATTCCAACAGAAGTATGTGGAGCTAAGCCAATTACTAGATGGCCGATAAGCTCTTCAGTATTCTTTACATTGTAAAATGAAGATTTTCCATAGAATTTCACTAAAAGAGTATCAATGTATTTACAAGTAGAAACCAAATAATTTCCACTATCATACGGAATTATCACATCTTGCATACGAAGTTCAACAATCTGTTCTAAGTTTGTAAGTGGTTTCCCATCTATGTCGTGAGAATATCCAAGCTCCTTTAGTTTCTCTATAGATGTTTCAATCCATGATGGTTTGAATTGAGTTAAGGGGGAATTTGTTGCATCAAACCTAACAGTTCCATCTTTGAAGACTGTAAGTCCAAAGTTTTGACGTACAATTCCTTTTTCTAGAGGTTCAGCAATTCTATCTTGATTAATTAGCTCTTTGACGCCTTTGAATGGTTCTTTGACACGTAATCCCATCTTTTCCTGAGCTGATAGTAATTTTGTTTTTAGTGGAAATTCTTTGTGTGAGTGAGTTTGTACTTTGCGTTTACATTTTTTGCAATATGGTTCAGTAAGGGTATTTCTACAGTTAGAACATTTGTAGAAAATTGTTGTTTTAGTGCCACATTTAGAGCACTTGATGCCTATAGAAGGTTCATCACATTGGTCACAATGTCTATTGAATATGTTAGTAAAGAAGTGTTCATTTCTTGATGCCTTTAGAAGATCTCTGGTAGGTCCTCCTTTGTCACTAATTGGAAATAATATGTGTGTAGGAGGTTTCATTTGTCTAGCAGCTGCTTTTTCAGGTCTTCCAATTCGAACTCCAATAGATGTTGAGAATTTATTTTTAATTTGAATTCCTGATGATTTTGTTAAAATTTTTGGAACTGACAAATCACTAATTGTTGGTTTTTCTCTAAACAATAAATTAAAGAAAATTTTTGCCTCTAGATTTTCTAAGACTATAATTTCATTTTCAACTTTATGAGGAGTGCCCAATTTTTCAAGGATTTTTTTTATTTCTACAAAGTATTCAATTGATGTTTCAGTAACTTGTTTTGGTTCTAAAAGTTGACCAAGTTCTTTTGATGAGATTTTATCCCAGAAATATAGATAATGTGGATAAAGTGGAATTTGAAAGTCAAGGGAAATTTTTAGTGCCTCATCTATTGTGGGTACTCTAGTCAGAAATTGTTTTAGATACTGATCATCAGGTTCATATTTTTGGATTTTTTGTTTTAGTTCCTCTATCCAAAATTCTTCAACATACCCTGAAGGAATAAGTTGAGCATTATTTTCAAGAAAGTCTCCAAATGAAATTAGTATATCTCCTAAGTGCAGGATTTTTTCAATTTCATTTTTGATTTCTAATCCATGTTTGATATCTCTAATCTTTACAACATTGCCATTTTTTAGGCGAACTGTCGGAGTGTCAATAGAATCAACAAAAGCAATAGTTGCTCCTTTTCCTGGAATGTCAATTTTGATTTGTGTTCCTACAACTATGGTATGATCTAAAATTTCACCTACTACGGGATGGATTCCAACTGCTGCAAAGCCTGTATTACATGCTCTTCCATATCTTAATCTAAACCCACCTAACTTTTTAGGCATAGATAAGACTGATCTTCCTGTAATTACTTCACGCATTCTTTTAGCAGCTGCGTCTTCCTGATTTTCACCTGTTTGAACTATACCTTTCAGATCATTAAGCCATTCCCACCCATCTAGATTGTATAGCTCAATCCTTTTGAGAAGTTTTTTGGATCTTCCAATCAATCCATCATTTAAGACTCGTAAAGCGCCTCCTCTAACCCTATCAGTTTTGATGCGAGTCATAGATTTGTGATTTACAACCTCAAATGGATCTGTATCTACTCCGTCTAATTCGACTGGAAGGTGAGAAATGACATGTTCAATATCTTCATCTAAAATATGAAATTGAAAACTACTGGCCTCTCTTTCATAGATTCGTAATTCCTCTACAAATCTACCAGTTTCATCATCAAATGAATTTGCTTGGTATTTTGTTAAACCAACTGCTTTTCTAACATGGTCTGCAATTAACATTGTTACAGCAGATTCTGTTCCTCCTGCTGAACGCATAGGTCCTGCAATAGAAACTGAAAGATACTTGGTGCCATCTTTGTTTTTCTTTATTTTTACTTCACTAATTCCCTGTAAAGGTGCGATGGTTACTCCTTCTGTAACAACGGCCAACCCTACACGAACTGCAAGATCTAGTTTGTCTTCTAAGGTAGCATCAAAAAGAGAGTATTTACCAAGAGCAATTTCTTTTGATAAAATAAGTGCAGAGAGTTCCTTCCCGTTTATTTTTAGTAGTTCTCTAAGAGGTTCACCAATATCAATTTCGTGCATTTTGGAAACACGATCTGCCAAATCAAATGCGATTTTAGGTTCAATTATACCTGAAGAGTCTACCAAACTTGATTTTGCAACTGCTGCTTTCTCAAAGATGGAAACTGTTTCACTTGAAAGATTTGAGTAGTAATCATGATAATAATCTGGCATCTTAATATCACTAATACGAGAAATTGCATCGTTATCTGACATAATACAATTCTACTACTTGCTTCTTTGAATTACTTTTGCTATTTCTTGGAGTTTTTTGATGCTTCCTCCTTTTTCAAGGAATGTACCAATTACCAAAGCATCGGCTCCTGCTTTGACCAAGTTTTGGGCAGTTTTTACATCTTTGATTCCTCCTCCTACTATCAAGAATCCATTAAAAGCACGCCTTACTGTCTTGACCATCTCTGGAGTAACACTAGTTTTTGCACCAGAACCTGCTTCTAAATATACAAATCTCATTCCAAGAAATTGAGCGGCAAGGGCATATGCAGCAGCAATTTTTGGTTTTTCAAAAGGAATTCCTCGTGCAGAACCAACAAACCAAGCTGAGGTTCCATCTCCAATCACCAAATAAGCTGTTGGAAGTGATTCTAAACCAAATTTGAGAACACTCGGGGCTCCCAATGCTTGTGCTTGTGTGATAAAGTATGGATTTTCTGAGTTCATTAGGGAGCTAAATAGGATAGCATCAGCATCAGGCACAACACCTGTGACATTTCCAGGAAACAGGATTATTGGAATTTTAATGCCTTTTTTGATGCCTTTGACCACTTGAGCCATCTCAATCTGATCAGTGGCTGAGGAGCCTCCAACTAAGATTGCAGACGCACCAATCTTTTCAACATCTTTGGCAAGCTTACTTGATGCCTGTAATTGTGATACTTCAGAATCAATTAACACAAATAATAATGCATTTTTCTTTTTTAATTCTAATTTTAGGAACGATTCAACTTTGTTTCCAGTCATAGTGGAGGTTTGTAGATGACTCTTTAAAGTTTAATTGGAATGTCGGTATACAGATTTGTATAGCTATGACAGACTCTAAAAAATCTAATTTTAACAATATTATTCGTCAAATCATCAAAAAATCACTATTTACAGAGCGACAAATTGAAATTATTTTAAATCAGGAGGATCTTCTAGAATCTAAATTTTCTATAACTAGAGGAGCGTATTACAGGCAAGTTGGGCAATCTAGAGAGAAATTAATCGCATTATTCTATTCAATTATACTTTTTCGGGGTCTAGGCATACTCTTACCTGATGATATTGATGTGATATCCAAACTTTCAGAGAACATTAGTGTGATGAATGATGGTGATATCTTCCCAGAAAGAGAAGAACAAATCACTAGGGTGATAGATATGACTATTCGAAAGGCATGTAATATGTGATGTTTGTGATGATAAATATTAAAAAGTAGTTGATGTGTTTGTGATTATGTGTGTCAGTATGTTAATCTAAAGTGTAAAATAATGTTGTTCAATCACGATAAATCACAACATAGGCGTAAATTTGTGATGTTAGTAGAAATTCCTGATCCTGAAGTGATTTTGAGTGTAATTTTAGCATTTGTAGTTGGTTTAGGTGGGTTGTACGTGTTCTACAAAGTACTTCCATTCATTAAATCAAAAAGTGAAATGTCTGATGTTCCACAATCTGAGCGTTTAGAGTACTACGAAAGGCAGTTAATTGACATGAAAATACGCTTAGATGCCTTAGAAATTCAAGGAATTGAGCCTAAAACAGAGGATTCTAACTTAGAATTAAAACAACTCTTAGAAAAGTTGTTAAATAACAAAGCAAAAGAAAATAATGTAGAAGAAGTAATTCAACCTAAAACAAGATCTGAAAAACCAATTTCCACACCCAATATTCCTAGTATAGATCACACAAACCCAACAGATTATGTGTTACAATTAATCACAAACAAAACTATGACATCACGTGACATACAAATCACATTAAAGAGAAGTAGGGAACATACTTCAAGATTAATGAAGAAATTATTTGATGGTGGTTTTGTTCAAAGAAATATAGAAACTAAACCATACACTTATTCAATTACTAAAAAGGGAAAAGCAAAGGTTGAAGAAGTTCAAACTAGTCAAATTATTGCATAAGAAAATTTTTTAGTTTATTATAATAGATTTTTATCCTTTCATTCAAATTTTCATAAAAATGTAATAATTCATTATTAATTATAAATTATATATATTATAAAATTATAATAATAATATGTCTGTTCAAGAGAATGAAGTATTGGTAAAAATCACTTCAGCCGGGACAATTTCTATTCCAAAACAATTTAGAAATACATGGATATTCAAAAAGGTGAATATGTAAAGTTAATATTAGGAAAAGATCGGTTAATTGTTAGAAAAATAACATTTCTTAATTGGTTATCGTTGTTTTTGGCTTATCTTTATGGTTTGATAGGTCCATTCACGGCCTGTTCTAACTCTATCAATCCTACCTTTTGATGAAAAACGTGACAAATAGGTGGATATTATACTAAGTTTTACTGGTTCGTTGAATTCATCTTCGTATTTTTCAAGAACGGTCGTGGAGGTAAATTTACTCATTGGGAAGAATTTATCCACAATATGCCAAATTTTTAAGCCTACTGAGTCCATGTTTGTTGTTTCGTGTTCTTCCTTAATATTCATTAAGTCCATCATTTCAAATATTTTGAGAACCTTTTCCCTGGTGACATTACCTTCTATTTTGATGTCAAATCGTGCACCATCTAAGTCCTCCATGTCTATTCGAATACGTTTTTTAGCCATCTTTGAGATCTAAAGGATCAGATGTTAACAGTTCAATTGATCTGAGAATGTTTGTTAACTAGATTGTTTGTTAACACTGACTGCGTAAGCCACGCCTAGCCATATTTTTGTTATTAACAACATATCATGTAAAACCCCCTCTAATTAAGAAATATTTATGCCTGGAGTGGAAACAAAAGGGTTGTTTCAAGCATATTCACAGTGTTAACATCAATCTTAACGCCTGGAATGGAAATTAAAGGGTCAAAATAGACTTTTTGTATAATTTCATAACAGGAAATTAACAAAATGTTAATTTTAAGGTAAAAATTAGATTCAACCCACACACCAATCTTTCCACTCTATATTTTTTTTAATTTTTTTTTAAGAAAATCAAAATCTAACTAAAAATAATTAATTACAAACTAAACTAGAGTTACTGTTCTCTTCTATACTCTCTTAATTTAGATATGGTTATGATATTATTAATAGGAAACAAAGGTGTGTGAGTATGTCTGATCCGGTAGATAGATTACTTGATGCAGTAGAATTAGGTGAATCTATAATAAAAAACAGAGATATTTTACAAACAACTTACATACCAAATACCATACAACATAGAACTTCTGAACAAGAACAAGTTACACAATCACTATTACCAATACTAAAACAATCAAGACCATCTAATCTTTTGGTTTATGGAAAACCTGGAATAGGTAAAACATTAGTTGTAAAAAAAGTAATTTCTAAAATTCAAGAAAGAGTAGAAAAATCAAATTTTCCAATTAAACTAGTTTATTCAAACTCTAAAGAAGAGACGACCCTTTATGGATTATTAGTTAGTTTAGGCAGACAATTAAATCTAAATGAGAAAGAATTACCCACAACTGGTCTAGCAATAAGTGAGGTTTTCAAAAGACTCCTCAATAAGATTGATGAAGGAAAACTTAACGCAATTTTTGTAATTGATGAGATTGACTATCTAGTCCAATTAATATCAAAAACAGGTAAGGACATCTTATACCAACTTACAAGAGCAAATGAGCGATTAAAACAAGGCTCCCTAACTTTGGTAGGAATTTCAAATGATCTAACGTTTAAAGAAAAACTAGACCCTAGAGTAATTAGCAGTCTTGGTGAAGAAGAGATTGTCTTTACTAACTATAATGTTGAACAAATTAAAACAATTCTTGAAGAGAGAATTAATGAAGCCTTTGTAGAGAATTCTGTTGAGGATCCTGCCCTAAATCTATGTGCAGCACTTGTAGGAGGAGAACACGGTGATGCTCGTAGGGCAATTGATTTGATTCGTGTCGCAGGAGAGATTGCTGAAAGACAACAATCAAACAAAGTTACAGTTGAACATGTCAGAGAAGCCTCTCTAAAAATTGAAGAAAACAAAGAGGAAACCTCTCTAAAATCATATCCCCTTCATGAAAAACTAATCATTCTTGCAATTATGAAGGCAAATGGCTCTTCAACTGGAGAGATCTACTCATCATACAAAAATCTCTGCAAGACAGTTGGCCGGGATGAGCTAACCCAAAGAAGGATTACACAAATGTTGAGTGAAATTGAATTATCTGGAATTATTACTGGAAGACTAGTCCACCAAGGAATTCACGGTAGAACAAAAAAATACAAACTTACAATCTCATCTGAAATGATAAAAAAGACCTTCAAAAACGATCTAACTTTGAAGGATATTATCTAACTCTAAATTATAATTTTCATAATGAACTTGGAAAGTTTTTAGATTTACCATAAGTGCAATTCCTGGATTTGGGGTCATTCCAACACTAACCTGGAAAGGTGTTTGTTTTTGCCATGAACCAGAATTTACCAATAAAATTCCCTTATACATATCCAATTCTGCTCTATGAACATGACCTACATGAAAGATATCTGGAATATCCTCAATTACCAAAAGATCCTCCATCTCTGGGGCTATGGGTGTTTGACTACCATAAATTGGACTTAGGTGTCTAGCCTTGAGAAGATGTTTCATTACATTTGTTGGTTTGTCATAACTTAGACCAGGTGTGGTCTTTACAATATCATCAATACTCTGTCCATGAAACATCATTACCTTTACCCCGTTCAATGAAACTACGGCTGGGTTTCCAACCATTACTACATTTTCCATTTCCCACAAACTTGAATTGTATTTTTTTGGTATGGCTGGTTGTGGGAGGGCTCTTCTTCCAGGATCATGGTTTCCAGGCATTATAATGACCTTTATATTTTTTGGAATCTTTTCAATCAAACCAACTGCCTTTTTTAGTTGCTCTTCAATGGTCTGGCAAATCAATTCTTTATCCTGATTTGGATATATTCCAACTCCATCAACTACATCACCTCCAATTAAGACAAAACGAATTTTTCTTGCAACTGGATCTGGGCTTGATAACCACAAAATAAATTTTGTAAATTCCTCCTCCATGAAGTACTTACTTCCAATATGAAGATCTGAAAGAAAGACTGCATACACTTCAGATTCTGATTTGTTGATGGCCTGATCTGGAATATCTGGCAGAATTATATTCTTTATAATAAATCCAGAATTCTTTCCTAAACCTATCCTTACCATTACAAATTGGTCAGTTAGAAGAGTACCTACAGTCTTTTGTAATTCATTATCAAAAACAATACCCTCAAACAAACCTGATGGGTCCTCTAGAGTCAATTTTGAGATATTTCTTTTACTAATTCTTGAAGTAACAAGACCACAGACGTACGTATCTCCTTCTTGTTTTGTGGTTTTCAAAGATGCAATAGATTTGAGTTTTTTTGATTCTGGTCTATCTGAAATTATTCTTTTAAGCTTGTTAAAACGACTTGAAAATAATGCATTATACCCTTTAACTCCCTCACCTGTTGTTATTTTTTTCGTAGGATCAGATAATACTTTGATTTTACTTTGTAGAGTTGGATCCTCTTTAATTCCAAGATATGTCTCTAAATCATCTTGGTTGATCTGAAATAATTTTTGTTTGGTTTTCTCTCTAACTATCTCTTTTATGATCTTCTCTAATTTTTTAACATCAAAATTTTCTAAAATTTTAAAAGCATCTGGATGAATCTGAAATCCTTTGTTTAATGCATAGTTTAATGCAAAGGTTAACTCCTTTTTCATATCAAAAAATATTATCTGGTTTAATTAAATCTGTGCCTAACACCTAACCCTCAAATATTGTATAAAATGAGAAGGTAATATGAATAAAATTAGAATAATTACATTTTTCATATTTTTAGGAATTTTTGCTACTGCATTTCAGATCGGCTCAATGAGTTCTGTAAGTGAAGAAGAAGCAAATGCCTTCATGGCTGAATTTGAAGAACTTGTTTTAGATATTGATGCATTTGGAATTTTCACACATAATACTACTATTGCACTACCAATGTTTATTCCTGGATTTGGAATTGCATGGGGACTTTTTTCTGCTTGGTCTACAGGATTTGCTTTTGCCGCAATTGTTTCTACTGTTCCTGAAATAGGAGAAATTCCACCACTCTCAATTCTTTTCTTATCACCATTTGGACTGATGGAAATTGTTGCATATTCGATAGGCATCTCTAGAAGTTTCATACTAATTCAGGCAGTAATTAAAAAGATCAATCTTACTTCATTTCTCAAACCAACAGTCATTGAAATTGGAATTGTTGTGGCGCTCCTTTTGGCAGGAGGATATCTTGAATTTTTCATGATAGAATTGGCCCAACAAGAAGGCCTTGAGATGCCTGGATTCTAATTTCTCTATTTATTTGATGCCAATCTTTTTCTTAGCAAGAAAATTCCTATAATTACTATTGCTGTAGAAATACCATATATATATGAAAACTCTTCACCTAATATCAAAGCAGCAAATCCTAAACCAAAAATCGATGTAGTAGAATAAACAAGAATTGTTTTAACTGGACCGATTAATCTTATTGCAATAAGAAAAAACATTGTAGGTAATCCTACTCCAAGAATACTAACAAGAATGATTGGAATTATTTGATCCCAGCTAATTTCTATTGGCATGTCCAATACAAAAATAACTCCTAAAGCAAGTGCTCCTCCTGAAAATGAATAAAGCTGCATTATTCTATGCGAGCTTATTTTGTTGCTTACAAACTTGTAAAGATTAACATCAATAGCAAGAAAAAACCCAGAAACTATTATCAAGATATTACCATAAAGTAGTTCTGTTATAACATGCCTGCGTGGGACATATTATACACGATAGGTAGGACCATTACACCAAAAATTATCATGAAAAATGGGACTAGTTTACTTTTTGTTAATCGTTCACGAAATATAATTATTGCAATCATCAATGCAAAGACTATTTCTGCATTATCGAAAAGTGAGGCATTTATTGCAGTAGAATCTTTCAAACCCACAAAATATAGGCCCATTCCTATTAATTCAGCAACACCGACCAATAATTACGATTAAGCTTCTACGGTCAATCTTAGTTATTGAACCACCAGCACGTCGTGCAAGTGGCGTAAAGAACACTCCGTTAATAATGTAAATAATGAAAATCAAAACAATTGGATTGATTTCAGTGTTAGAATTACTTTCTACAAGTGGTTTGCTAATAACATGAGTTAAAGCATAAAGGGCTGAAGCAGTGAGTATAACAAAAATTCCAATTGATTTTTTAGAATTTTTTTCAAGTTTTTGTAATAATAATCTCAGCCGGCACCAACGCCAAGAAGACTGTCTGTCCTCGGATTAGATTTTATAATTTGATTGTATGTACCAATAAACTCTCTTAGATTGCTCCTTTCTATGACATCTTGAGGTTCTGGACTCGCCATCACCCGTTCACATTTTCACTAATTACTAGTATATGAATACATAATTAAATTTTTTATTAATTTCATATACTTTACTTATTGAGCAAATCTTAAGGATTTCTAAAAGAAAAACAATTTTTCCATTAAATTACTCTCTGTTGTACACAAAATTAGCCTCAAAAATGGTGTTTAGATATACTATATGTTACATCTAAAATAATTCAGTAGCAAATTATAAACCAAATTAGAGGACAAATTAATCGTAAGGTAACTATAACACTAATAGCATTACTTGTTGTTTCATCAGGATATTTTATTAATGAATCATTTGCTGAAATTTCTGAGAATCAAGCGTTTCTTTTAGAGGGTTCTGGATTTGCAGTAACTGAGGAATCAATTAAAATGTCAGAAATTGATCTTGGTTTATCTTCACAACAACAACGTGGAAGCACAATTAACTTTCTAATCGAAGATGGTTTTATTACATTAAATGATGAGGAATTTATTATCTCTGATTTAGAAGGAAAATTTTTGCGTGAAGGTCGTTACATTAGAATTAATGGAGATGTTGAGAGCTCAAGTGGATTTGATACATCAATTAGCTTCTTTGGAAGACTAGTTGAAGAAAGCAAAGATGCAGCAGTTTATGGTTTTACTGGCAGAATTACAACTCCTGATGATACTTACAAAGTAATTTACACAATAAAATTATCTACCCTCTCAAAAATTACCACAACTACAGAGTCTGAAGCATCAAACGATCTCACATTACACATTCTTAAAGGCTCAGCTATAGTTGGGGGGTCAGAAAGTTATATTGATACAGGTGAAGCTCAAAATACAATTGATCCATCTAGATTGAGATATTTCTCACAAGATAGAATTTCAATAGAACCAGGTATTACCATTACAATAGTAAATGATGATGAAGTATCTTACAGTATTATTAGTGGAAAAGAAAACAGTGATCGTTATGTTCCATTTACTCCTGATGGAAGAATTTCAACTGGAGATATTGCACAGGAGAATCAGTTAACATAACATTTGATGATATGGGATTTTACAGACTATGATCCAGATTATGAATGGATGAAAATTGTAGCATATGTCTTTCCAAGTTCAGATAATTTAGTTTTTGGTGACGGACAAAACTTAGGTAACTAATTTTCCCATTGCCATCTGTAATTCATATATGAATCCAAACTTGTCTGATTAAACACCATTACAGACAAATCAGAAAACTCTTTTCCTTCCAAATCTTTTACGGTTCCTACAAAATTAGTTTCATTTTCAGTAGTTATTGCCTCAAAAACATGTACCTTCATTTGAGCAGTATCAAAATTATGCTCTTGAAGGTAAACTGCTATCTCTGAAGGCATAAAGTGTTTGTCTGGTTGTTTTGGCCAAGGTCTTGGAACTAAAATTACACTAAAACCATCAATCAATGCCTTTTGTAATTCTAATTTCTTATCTTCAATCGGAGTTGTAACATGCATTGTAATTATTTTAGATTTATCAAGAGGAACTTTGGCTCTTGATGCAGCAATCTGAATTGAACTAATACCCGAAATAATTTCAACTTCACCAAAAATTTCAATTAATCTATCTACAACTTCTGATTCAGAAAAATTTACATCTCCTGTAAATGGAATTACTAGTGTTCTATCACCAAGCTCCGGAAGAATTTTTTGATAGGACTCTTCCTGATCTTTCATAGTAATTTTATAGATCTCTTTTCCTTCAATCAGATTCTCTATTGTCTTTAGTGTGTATTTGTAACCAATCACAATATCACAATTCTGAAGAATCTCTTTTACAATCTCAGTTACATATTTTGGTGAACCTGGTCCAACACCAACAGCATAAACTTTTCCCAATTTTACTTCGTAAATCTTTGTCTGTCTTTAATATATTGCACAAAAGGCTCCCAGTCTACCTTCATGAATTTTGTAGGCTCTTTTACAGGATATTTTACCCAATCTTCTGCTATTGCATATTGAAATTTTTCTTGCTTTCCATCTTTTTCATATTCTAAGTATAATGCGCTTCCCCAAACCTTTTCTTCAAAACTAATATTGGAAATATCATCGAATGCTAACTCCATATTTTTCTCATTTTCTAAATCATCTATTAGTTCTTCTTCACCATAACCATCATGATGAATCATTGTGTTTTTTGATTTGATAAAATTAATTACCTGTCTTTGAGTGATAGCTTTCCACCACTTCATTCTAGCTTCTGTCTTGTGTACAAACATCAAGTGTTTGTCAGTCAATACTAACATGCCCTCTTTTCCACCAATTGAAAAGAACTTTTTAGATTCTCTCCACACTGAAACTAGATGTGCCTGAATCTTTTCATCAGATTGCATGTCGGTTGATTTACTTGGCTTTGTTAAAAACTAATACAATTGGCTTTTAAGTATGGCACTTTGTGAAAAATAGTTGAATAGAATATTTTTGGTAATGACAATTTTATTAATTTTAGTTAGTGTTGGAAATCAAGCATTTGCACAATCAGTTGAGATCACTCGAACTCAAATACTTGATCCTATAGTAATTTTAGAGACTAATCTTGGAAATATCACAATAGAATTTTTCAATAATGATGCACCAAATCATGTTGAAAATTTTATCAAATTATCTGTATCTGGATTTTATGATGGAACTATCTTTCATAGAATAATTCCAGGATTTATGATTCAGGGAGGAGATCCAAATACAATCAATGGTGATCCAAGTACTTGGGGACAAGGAGGCCCAACAGAAAGAATAAACTCTGAATTTAACACAATTAAACACAATCGTGGAATTGTTTCTATGGCAAGAGCAAATGATCCAAACAGTGCCAGCTCTCAATTTTTTATTGTCCATAAAGATTCTATAGGCTATGAACAATCTCTTGATGGTAAATATTCAGTATTTGGTAGAATTGTAACTGATGAAAGTTTTGAAACACTTGATAAAATTGCAGCAGTTGAAACAGGACACAAAGATATACCAACAGACACAGAACAAGTCAAAATTATAAAGGTCACAACTATTCCTCGCTCTGAGGCGTCAAACCTTCTTGAATTACCAGATCCTGAACATACACAATCTACTGTAATTCCACCAACTGGTAATCAGAAATTTGAAAGTACTGAACTCGAAATTACATTTAGTGCACCTGAAGGTTGGTTGTTGCAGGAACCTGATAAAATACAACAAAACTCTCCTGATGTAATTGCAGTAGGACCAAAGATCGGTGCAATAAATCCCGTAATTTCGTTAACAGTCCAACAAACCAACCAAAGAACTCTAGATGATCTTATTTCTGAAAAGGCTGAGGAATTAATTGAAGTAATAGAATCAGAAAACTTGAAGATAATTTCACAGGAAAAGATAACCATCACTGGTTATCAGGCATATGTAACTAATGCCGAAGGATTATTTTTATCCAATAACGAAAAAATTGATATAAAATTTAAAGAAGTTTTAATTTATGATACTGAAAAATTCTACACACTTGCATATGCTAATGGTATAGATGAATTTGATTCTCAACTTCCAAGATTTGATGAAACAATTGATTCTTTTGAAATATTATCCAAAGACTCCTCTAAGAATGAACTCAATGATGAGGGAGGAGGATGTTTAATTGCAACTGCAACATATGGTTCAGAACTTTCACCACAAGTACAACAACTCAGAGAACTAAGAGATAACAAACTACTGAACACAGAATCAGGGGTTTCATTTATGAATACATTCAATGATTTCTATTATTCATTTAGTCCATACATAGCAGATTATGAGCGTGAAAATCCAGTTTTCAAAGAGATAGTCAAGCTTGGAATTACTCCAATGATTAGTTCTCTTTCAATTTTAAATTATGTGGATATGGATTCAGAAACTGAAGTGCTAGGATATGGAATATCTTTAATCATACTTAATCTGGGAATGTATGTTGGAATTCCAGCTAGTGTGATTATTGGAATTAGAAAATATATCTAACATGTATTATTACACAAATCTCTAGAATACTATAAATCTCTGAATTTAGAACAAATTATAATGAAAGTAACTTGGGATGAAAACATTTGTATTCATTCAGCCAAATGCGTCAAAAATCTTCCCTCAGTATTTACAAAACAAGATGGAAAATTTGTTATCATACAAGATGGAGCACCTGAAGACCAAATTAGAAAAGTTGTAAAGGAATGTCCATCTGCTGCTCTTAAGATTGAAGAATAATGATTAAAAAGGAAAATTAAGAAGTTGAAATCATATACAATTATAATTCAATATGAAATTTATTAATTTTTCTTTAGGTTTTGAATTAAATGAACTTAAAAGATTTGAAAGTTTGGAACAGGAAGAACGAAAGATCGTTTTTTATTCAGAAAATAAGAATTCAATGTTCATCTTTGAATCTTTAATTAACAGTAGATGGGAAAGTACATCAAATTACACATTCTAGGAAATAATTATTTTTGTTATTTCTAAAATAATACACAATCATTTTCACAAAGAAATATTTGAGAGTTTCAATTGATATGATTGGTTTGTAATTTTGTATATCCGATTCTTCAGATATTATCAAATTTGTAATAATCCATGCATTGTACAAAATTAATGAATAGTAAAAGTATAGCAACCTTATGGATTGGTTTGAACTATAGTTTTTGGTCTGAATCTTCCTATGCAGGCATAACCTGTCTCTATTCCCCACCGTTGCTTGTAATCAGTTGGAATGGATTGTATGTTGTGTGATATTTCTTTTGGTGAAATATTTGTTGCAAATGTAATGTACTGGTCTGTAAGATTTGATTTTTTTCTTGCATTCTTGTTTGGTAAAATGACTAGAGTAAATGACTCGACATGCCCTGATGCGGATTGTATCATACAATTTGAAATTGATTTTCTATCTCTATTAACATATTGTAAAATGGCATCTTTAATTCTTGGAGTCTTTTTTGCAGGCATTAGAAATTTCAAGTGTTTTTGTTTTATCACAGAAATTATTCCAGCTGTAAAAAACTCTCTATCAACTAATAACAATTTG
>JACERO010000028.1 GCA_013911135.1 Candidatus Nitrosopumilus sp.
TTTTTTGCATGGCTCAAATGTGGATTTCATAGAACTGCAATCAGATACGAGAAGAATTGTGATAACTATCTTGGATTTGTTTACTTGGCATCAATTCTGATGTATTGGAGGGTTTTAGGATGAGTTGATCCTCAAAAATCAAAAAATATTACTTTAAGAGAATAATATGTCAGGAAAAAAGAAAATTAAACGAGTCGATCTTGATATCTTGGAACGTGTTGTTGATACACTATATGATTTAGGAAGTGCAAAACGTACAGTGATTTCAAGAAATGCAAACATGAGTTATGATAAATGTATAAAATATCTAGATTATCTAGAATCATCAGGTTTTGCAAAACAAGAAATAGACGAAAATGGTTTTACTATCTTTAGTCTTACGTCTGTTGGAATTAACATGGCAAAAAAAAAGTTGATGCCAAAATTTGAACACAATAATTCCATAAACGAAATTGTAATTGGTTCTGTTTTAGCTTGATAAAGATTACTCCCCCTTTGGGACTCCTGCAGAAAGGAGTTCGTATTATTAAGAAAATTTACGATTAGACATACAATGACTACAAAAACAACATTGTTTGCTTCTTTGATAGCTGCAATGATTCTACCATTTTCAGGAATGATGATGGCAGAAGCTGCACCAAACGAGAAGGCAAATGATAACGCACAAAAAACCAAATTACAGAAACTCACGGCATATGAAGAAGATATTTTAGATAATACCTTGAGCCTCCAAGGACTTTCAGATGAAGAGAGACGAATTTGTTTCTAATCTTAGATCACAAATCAATTCTTTTAAGGGATATGAGAAGCAAGTGTTTAAAGAGTTAAATGAATTAGCAAAAATTCAGAAAAACTTTGATGATGCAAAAGCTCAAAAACGATCCGATGATGTTATAAAAGAACTGAATAGTGATTTACATGCCAAAACATTCTCTCTTGAAGAAATTGGAGTAACTACACAAGAACGATGGGATGCAAGTCCTACATATTGGGCAAACAAAGCAATAAACGCCAAGAAAAGCATAGAAGAAGGCGAAAAACCCAAAAAGTTCGTGGTTATGATTCCCAATCTGATCTTTATGCAGTTCATCAAACTGATCTAGCATTATTGAGAGGTGCACTAATGACATTCCCTTGTTGGGGAGGAGCAGTGTGTCCTCTAATTCAAACTGGATGGAATGCTGGTGATTCAAATGTTCAACTTTGGTGGGTTCCAACTGATGGAAATATAGGTTATGAGAGCTCTGTTTGTTTAGATAGTGACACTCATCACAATGAGGTTACATTCGACATGCAGACAAAACGAGATCTCAAAAGTATTTTCCAGACTTGGATCTATGTGTATGATAATACAGTCAGTGTAACACTTGACGGCGACGAAGGAGAATGTGAAAGTAATTACTATCAACGTTCTGTAAGTGCTGGATTGACTACAGGGATAAGAGTAATATATCCTTAAATTAACCTCTCCCCTCTTTTTTTTAATTATGCAACAAAAATATCTACAAATTATTATTTTGATTTTAGTTGGAATAGGATTATCTTTTACAATTAATGCAATTTACACCTCTTATCTAATGCATTCAATAGACCCGCTAACATCTCAGGAACAAATAGCGATTGCCATCATTGGCGTTATCATTAGTATTGCATGGTATTTCCCATTTTTTATTATTGCATATTGGCTGTACCGAAAATACAAAAAATGAAAACTAGAAATTCAACGAATAGAGGTGGTTCATGTGAGTATCTGCCATAGCCTTTTTTTCTTTTTATTATTATGATTAAAAAAATAATTATCGTTATAGTTGCAGCAATTATAATTTCTATCAGTTCAGTATATCTTATTCTTGATTATAATTTCACTATACAACAAAATTATGAAGTACATAATGATCCTTTTGTAAAGAATTGTGTTCCTACTGGATCTGATAAAGTTGTTCTTATGGCAATAGGAATAGAAAATAAAACACATACGTTTGATTTGAGAAATTGTGAATGGAACGAAAAATAAAGCATCAATAATCTCAGAACCCAGATTTTGGAATAAAAGAAAAGTAGATACAAAATCCTAATATATCACTAGCGATATAAGAAATATGGACTGGAATTTACAATTAAAGTCATTTTTAGATGAATTGGTATCAGAACTGGTCAAAGAATACCCTGATGAAATTGTGTCTTTTGTATTATTTGGCTCTGCAACAACTGGAGAATGGATACGCGGAAAATCCGATATTGATTGTATAGTAATAATCAAGAACAAAAAACTCAATGAACAAATTGAAAAGTATCTGATTCAACTTTTGTTTGCCCTTGATGCAAAATATGATCTAAAACTATCAGATACATGTACATCATACAAAAAAACTGACAACCTTGTACTGGATCTAATCTTTAAGACTGAGAATAAAATGATGTTTGAACAACCATTTTACGTAGTGGCTCAAGACCAACTTAACCTAAAGGAATTCAAGATTAGAAAAGATCTAAAAACAGAGCTTGGTGCAAAAACTATAGCATCACTGGGATTATTCTTGCAACGAATAAAAAATACAGGAATCATACTTTATGGTAAGGATATTAGAAAGGAAATTCCAAAATCAGTTCCGCCAATTGAGAAAGTAAAGGCGGCATTTAATGCAATGTTGCTTTTGATGATGAGTTTTATAATATTTCCATACAGTCCAAAATCTGCATTTTCTCATGCAGTAAAGGCCAACTTTTGGGCGTGTGATGATGTACTTTTTGCATTAGATAAACCATTATCTACATCAAACCAAGAGGTAAAAGAAATATGTTCTATTTTTGACAAGTCTGAAATTGATTCAAATCATCTAATGTTATCTTTGGAATACAAAAAAACTAAAGACAACATGAAAATGAAAAAAATATTTGTTATATTGTACATGCTAAAGAGTACAAAGTTTGTTTATGGATTGTATGCTGTTACCTTAAGAAAATTATTCAAAACATGATTAATTCACTCTATTGTTTTCATAATTCCCTTTATTGATAAAGAGATCCAACATGACTCGTCCCTTGTCTGTAATTGTATAAATTACATTTGGTCCTACTGGTTCTTTTTTGATAAAGTTGTAATCCACACACAAATGTAGATAATTCAGAAATGACTTTTTCATTCTGATCTTTGACTTTGAATACAAATTTGAAAACGTCATAGGATTACCTCTCAACTGATACAACAGCTTCAACAGAGATAGTGTGCTGTAATCTCGTGTTCTTGCCTTTACTGCATCAAGTATTTGCTCGTCTCTTTGTATGATAAAATCTTCGAATTGATCGGCCACTTCTAGTGGTACATATGTTAGTCTTGTTCGCATCATACCGTATAGTACGGTACATTACTTTATTAATCTTTAACCTGATCTTTATTGATCCATCAAGCTGGTTTTTTTACACCTGAATTTCTACAGATAAGTTCAGGTTTATTGCAATTGTTAGAATTGTGAAATTATAGTGGATAATCTCCTTTAAACAACCAAAATCTGAAAGTTCTTTGTGGAAGTAGCAGTAAGTGCAATCCTAACTGTAGTTGGATTAGTAATGTTATGTTTTGGTGGAAATTGGTTAGTTAGCGGCGGTGTCAATATTGCAAAAAAATTCCGAATAAGTAATCTTGTAATTGGCATGACTATTGTAGCGTATGGTACTTCAACTTCAGAACTTGCTGCTAGTGTTGCTGCAGCAGAAGAACATAGTGCAATTATTTTAGGAAATATTATTGGAAGTAATATTGCAAACATTGGAATGGTAATTGGCGTATCTGCAATGCTTATTCCTCTTGCAGTTAGAAAATCTATTTTACGAAAAGAAATTCCAATCATGTTGGGGGTTTCTTTTTTACTTGTTTTACTCTCCATTGATGGTGAGATTTCTCAGTATGATGGAATATTGTTACTTGGTGGATTAGGAGTGTTTGCATTTTATACATACAAAAATGCAATGAAATACAGAGAAGAAAACAAAGAGAAAATTGAAAAAGATAAAAAAAACATTTATCTGAAATCTATGGGATTAATTGGAATAGGTATTGTACTTTTGTATGTAGGTGCAAATCTTACCATTGAACATGCTGTAATTTTAGCAAAAGAATTTGGATTATCAGAAAAAATTATTGGATTAACTGTAATTGCAATTGGAACATCTCTTCCCGAATTAATAACATCCCTAATTGCAATTAGAAAAGGTCATGCAGATATTGGCATTGGAACTATCATTGGAAGTAATATCTACAACATCTTGATGATAATGGGAATTGGTGCTGCACTTGGCGGTGTGATGATTGGCGCTGATGTTTATGTTGATTATGCAATAATGATTGTCTTTAGTCTTTCATTATTGATTGCTCTAAAAACTGGCATTATTACTAGAGCCATGGGTGTTTGTTTGACTATAGGCTATGTTGCATATCTAGTAGTCACGTTTTTCAAGTAATTTGTGCGTAAATTTTGCATTTAGATAGAATTTACCATAATATTTTCAGCTTTAATTGATGGTACGATGGATGGAAGTGATGCCCATTGAATTACATTTTTTTGATTATTTCCAATCGCTGAAATATTTTTTAGCATAGTTGGAAGATTGTGAACTATTCTTACTGAACTTCCTGGTCCCTTTATTTTTCCGTTTTCAATAATTCTTATTCCACTTCTTGCTGTACATGAAAAATCTCCTTTAATTGGATTTACTGCATACGTGTACCATAACCTTCCAACTAACAATCCATGTTTTGTATCTTTGATCATATCTTCTTGAGAAATATCTCCTGGATTTATTTTGAGATTGTGAGGTGCAGAAGTTGGAATTGGCTCAGAACTTCTTCCCATTGGTGAGCCTGATCTTGATGCATTACCTGATGACTGTCTTCCTTCTTTGTAACTATCAAACAAATCTGAAAAAGTATTTTTAAAAATTCCTTTTTCTATTAGGTTTCTTCTTTGAGTTTCTACTCCTTCATCATCTACCAATTTTGTTCCAATACCTTCTGGGATGTGAGGATCATCAATCAAACTAAGTTGCTCAGCTGCTATTTGTTCTTCAAAATTATTTGAAAAACAACTCTTCTTTTCTGAAAATGTTTTAAAATCAAAATTTGCTGCAACAACAAATGCCAATAATTCCCCTACTGAATATGGTTCAAAAATTATAGAATATTTGTCTGAATCAATTTTTTGTGGATTTATTGATTCAACACACATAATTTTTGCATCATATCCTACTTGTTCTGCCGAAAAATTTGCTAACGTTCTACCACTCGTATATCCTATTCCTGATACTGACAGGGCGCCATATTCTGATTCCGAATTAATAATTCCTGAAATGTATGTGGCCTTGTCATTTAGATACAATCCATTAGAATTTGCTATCTCAAAGTTCTCTGAAACTATGTCTAGCGATCCTGTAATCGTATTTACTCTATCATTATTTGCTGAATTTATCATATTTTGTGCGATATCCATTGCATTTGCACCTGAAATCTTCTCCAGTTTTTCATCAAATGTTCCATCAAGGGGTTTGGGGGTTATGTCGTATGGTAATCCATCCCAAAAATCTCTTGGTTAAGATTAGATGATGTTTTAAATGCATTATCAATTCCTTTTTCTATTTCTTGTTGGTTCGTTGTTTGAATTGATGCAATTTTTTTGTTATGAATTAATCTTATGCCATAATTTTCATCAAAGTTTTGTTTAATTTCCGCAATTTCTGAGTCAGTGATTCTTACAGTGATGATCTTTTTTTTTACAACAACTATCTCGCATTCATTAATTCCAATGTTCTTTGAATGATTCAATGCCTTGTCTAAGGCAGACAATTATTTTCTCCTTGGATTTTTATAATTGAATTTATTAATTTTAATTAATTCTACATATGATCCAAATTGAGAAACATCTGTAACTTTGTCAAGCTCGCCTTCAATCTCATTTCCATCATCAAACTTTTTTAGAATTTTATAATTGGTGTCTCTTTCTGCTGGAACTCTTCCAATTTCTTTTATCATTCTTCTTATTTCTTTTGGTCTTAATAGTTGACCATGTTCTGAACCTGCAGATGTTGATATGCTTTCATTGATCAATGTACCTCCAAAATCATTTGCTCCCCACATTAGTAATAATTGAGACATTTTTTGACCTTCTTTTACCCATGACATCTGAAGATTATTAATAGAATTATTCAACATGATTCTTGCAATTGCATGTGTAAGTAAAACATCGTTTCCACTAGCTCCATCTTTGATTCCTTCGTGTAATTGATGCTTGTACATTGGTGCTTCATCTGGAATAAAATTTAGGGGAACAAATTCTGTAAACCCGCCTGTCTCCTTTTGAATTTCTCTTAGTTTTACAATATGTTTTACTCTGTCTTCAAGTGTTTCCAAGTGACCAAACATCATAGTTGATGTTGTATTGATTCCCATTTTGTGGGCTGTCTTGATAACCTTCTCCCAATCTTTTACACTGATTCTACCTGGGGAAATCTTGTCTCTGAGCGCTTGATCAAGAATTTCAGCCGATGTTCCTGGAAGTGTATCTACTCCAGCTTCTTTCATTCTCTTTAGAAATTCTTCAATTGAGATCTCTGATCTTGTTGCTCCATATAGAATCTCTTCAGGAGAAAATCCGTGAATGTGAATGTCTGGAATCTCTTTTTTAATTTCTCTGCATATTTTTTCGTACAAGTCCCCTTTCATATCTGGTGGCAGTCCTGCTTGAATACAAATTTCAGTTGCTCCTAATTGATGTGCCTCTTTTGCTCTTCGCACAATCTCTTCAGTTGGTAAAAAATACCCTTCTTCTTCTCGAAAATCTCTACTAAATGCACAAAAACCACATTGTTTGATGCAGACATTTGTAAAATTGATATTTCTATTAACTACATATGATACAACATCACCAACTCTTCTTCTTCTAATTTCATTTGCAACAAGTCCTACTAGATGAAAGTCAATATCAGTTGTATTGTATAGTGTTAAAGCATCTTTTACAGAAATTTCCTTGTCTGATAATGAATTATTTAAAATTTGAGATACTATTGGATCTGTATTTTTGAAAAGTGAATCTATGTTGATGGTCATCTCCAATACTCCTCTTTTACTAATCCTTCTCCATTTTCAATAACTGACATCTTGTCTCTTAACTCTTTACTAACAAAAGAAAAGAATTCTGGATATATTGGGAACCTACACTCTAATTCAAATCCTGCATTCTTTGAATTCTCTTCTACTTTGTCAATTTCTGGCCAAGAAAATTCTGGATTGACAAAATCTGGAGTCAATGGTGATATTCCTCCCCAGTCATTTATTCCAACTGACAAGAAACTTTGATATGATTTTGGGGATAGATTTGGTGGAATCTGTATGTTCATCTCTGGCATGATAATTCTTGATAATGCAACAATTGTTTTGAAATAGTTTTCATCAACTGATGGTGTATTCTTCATCATTGTATCTGGTTTTGGTTGAAAATTTTGTAAAATCACTTCTTGAATATTCCCATATTTTTGATGTAACTGTTTTATCGCTAAAATTGAATCAATAATTTCCTCTATTGTCTCTCCAATTCCTACTAGAAGCCCTGTTGTCATTGGAATTCCTAGTTTTCCAGAATTCTCTAAGATTTCTAATCTTACTTTTGGTCTTTTGCTTGCAGCCAAATAATGTGGCATTCCTTTTTCTGTTAATCTTTCACTGATATTTTCAAGCATTATTCCCATTGACACATTTGTTTTCTTCAACTCTTTCATCTCCTCAAAATTTAGGTTACCTGCATTTGTATGTGGGAATAAACCTAATTCCAATGCTAGTTCTGATGAATGAATAAGATATTCAGCAGTTGATTTGAATTCATTTTCCCTAAGCCACTCTCGTACTTCATCATATTTTTGTTCTGGTCTCTCACCTGTAACAAAAAGTGCTTCAACACATCTGTATTTTTTTGCAAGTTGTAGTAATTCTAATATTTGCTGTTTTGACATCAAAGATAGTTTTTCTTCTCCTGGCTCGGCTTTGTATGTACAATAAGAACAAGTATCTTTGCAGAGATTAACTATGTTGAAAAAAACTTTTTTTGAAAATGTAACTGAATCTTTTTTGAATTTTTTTCTTAAATTTTGCGCAGTTGAATACAGTTCACTAGGATCTTTTACTGCGTTTTGGTAAATCTCAATAACATTTTGACGAGAAATTACTTTGTTCTCTAAAACATTGTTTAAGCTCTCAGAGTTTAACACAAGCTTGTTCAATAGAAAGAATTCTTGACTTGAAGTATTTATGCTTGTATTGTGCTAATTTCCATTTGGTCTCTCTTGTAGAACAATTGTTACATTTGTTGTTCTATTATCTCTTAGAATCTCTAAAACCATTTCATCTCCAACAGTTTTTGCCCTTTGAAGATATATCAAAATATCGTCAATCTTTCTAACTTCAATTCCATCTACTGATAAAATGATGTCTCCACCAATTGCATAATTGACTCCTTGAACTTCGATGGTTTTTTCAGATCCAATTAATCCTGCTTTAGAAGCTGGGCTATTTTCTACAACTGTCACTACCAAAAATCCCACTGCATCCTTTAGGTCCAAAACTTTTGCCAAATCTGGATCAATGTCACGTCCTGAAATTCCAATCCATGGGTGTTTGTATTCTCCTGTCTCAGTAAGAGTTGGTACAATTTTGGCTATAGTCTGTGATGGTATTGCAAATCCCACTCCTGTAAATTCACCTGTTGTTGATTGAATTGCAGTATTTATGCCAACTATCTCTCCTCTCATGTTAAGTAGTGGCCCTCCTGAATTCCCAGGATTGATAGCAGCATCAGTTTGAATTACATCTGGAATAGAATATCCAGAACCTGATGGGAGTAATCTTCCTAATTGACTTACTATTCCTGAAGTCATAGAGCCTGATAATCCAAATGGATTTCCTATTGCAGCTATTGGTTCTCCTACTTTTAGATTTGATGAATCACCAAGTGCTAATGGATGCAAAAGTGTCAAGTCTGCATTGACTTTGATTACCGCAAGATCAGTAAACTCATCGACTCCAATAATTTCTGCATTGTATGATCTACCATCAAGAAATGTAACTACAACCTTTTTTGCATCAGCAACAACATGTGCATTTGTAATCACATGTCCTTTTTTATCAAAAACAAAACCTGAACCTAATCCTCCTGCACCATCATCTACTTCACCTCTTTGCACATTAACTCTCACTACTCCTGATTCAGAATTTTCAAAAATTTCAATTAATGATAAACTCTCTGAATAAATTGAGATTGTTTCTCCTACTATACTTGGAGCATGACCATTACTTACTACAATCTCCGATTTTATTGATTCTGGCGGTGAAACAAATAGTACTGCAAATGCAACAATGACAATTAATGCTCCTATACTCCCACCTACAAACACACTTGATTTGTCCATGAGATTTTTTGTTCTCTATTTTCTATCTAAAAGGCTTGCTATAGCACACCTTTTACAGGCACAACTTTTTTTGTTTTTCTATATTGTCGCCTAGTTTTTTTCTGTAGTACAGGTTTTCAATGTAAAAGGCTTACTACATCTCAGGTTTGATAGAAATAAGTTAAATCATAATTTATTGGATGAGTATCCCAACGAAGCATGTGTTTTGACTAGTGTTTCACCATAAAACATTTTCAGCATCTCTAAATTACTCTATCAAAACCATTACTGCTTTTTCTTTAGATATTTTTTATATCTTATTAACAACTAAAAAATGAGAATAATATGGAATTCGTTTTTGGGATAACGTTAATCCAATTTACCAGTATTGTAGCTGGATTTGGTAGCATATTAACTGCATCTGTTTTAGCTAGTCAACTTTATTTAAATAGAAAGGATATTAGAATAAGACAAAGACCTTGGTTGGGAACTTTTCGTGAACCTGACAACCGAACTGCGCTCGTATTTGAATTAAAGAAAATTGTAATTCCTTTCAAAAATTATGGATCACTTCCTGCTAAAGAAACAAAATACAAGGTATATTCTATTGAGTCGAAAAAACCAGATTTTGATCCATCTAAATTCATACAACAAGATAAAAGAGTTTTAGATATTGGACCTAATGAAATTTTTAACTGTTACGTGGACGTTCTGCCTGAATTTATTGAAGATGAAAAACTGATTGGAGAATTTTATTTTGGATTATATGTAGAATACAAGGATATCAATAAAAAACCCAAAAAACATGTAATGCATATTCAGTATAAACATAGATTCATAGGATTAAAAAGTGAAATCACCTGAACTGGAAAATCTATTGAGCACAACTAATTGAATACATTCTATGATTGTGGGATTAAATCATGTAATCCATTATTAAACACAAAGTTAACTTTGTGAGACGATAGTTAAACAAGAAAATCCAAGAGAAGTTTTAGTGGTGATCCTAATTCATAATAATGAATTTCATAAAAAAATAAAAGTTTTTATTCATAAAATTCATGTCCCCGTTTCCACCAAAAGATATTGATTTGATTAAAACACTAATTGAGAAGTATGGTAAAGAACCACTTTTGCATATAATAAATAGTGATAATTTTAACGTACAAAGTTCTATTGAATCACAATCAAATAATTATGAATTACTTGATAGTTTCAGGAATGATTTAGATTCAACTATTGTAAAAATTCCTAAATCCGTAACTGAATCTGTAGTCAGTTCGAAACAGATTTTCAACATTACTGAATCCGAATTTCAACTATCAGATATCGAAGATGATGATTTGTTATCTGGAGTTGGTATTTATTTTGATCTTCTTGACAGTGTTCTTTCTGAATCAAATGATGGTTATAATCATTTGACCCCTGTAATTGCTACCGATGTAGGCCTTACACCAAGTCAGACAGCCACAGTCAATATGGTAATTGATGAGATTAATTCTACCATAACTGTATTGCATTCAACAATGTCGCCGTTATTATTTCCTCGTCATCAAGTAGTGTTTTACTTGGCAGTTGCAGCCATGAATCCTGGCAAGATGATGCCCGGGTTAAGCGCACTTTTGAGACTTCTAAAATTATTGTTGAAATTTTTGAAATGGTTAATATCTGGAAAAAAAAGTTTCAAAAGAATTAAAGACTTGAAAAAAATGAAGAAAACGGGAGAATTGTCTGCTTCAAAAGCTGCAGCCTTAATTGCAAAAGAGATAGCAAAAATAGTGGTAATAATTATAGCAATGGAAAAGGCGATAGAAGAATTACTAAAAGAAATTAAAAAAAGACAGAAGGAAGGAAAAGATACAGGTGATTTAGACAAAAAACTCGAAAAAATGAAAAAACGATTAGAAGAAATGAAGAAACAACTTGAAGAAGAACAAAAATAGATCTTGTACTAAAGAACCTCTTTTAGATCTATTACAAATTAGGAATTGGGCAAAAAAAGGTTAACCAAAAAAATTTAAGGATATTATTAACATTATCCAAAATGCATAATCTTGTATAGGATTATGAAAAAAGGTCACGATCAAATCAAGAAATAACCAACAAAATTAATACAATATTCCCTAAAAAATATTAGAAAAGATGTGCTGTAGTTTAGTTTTTCTATCTAAAAGGCTTGCTATACACTGATTGAACTTTGAGTATGATCTTTCATAGAGTAGATTCTTTCTTTCCATGTAACTGATGAGGCACTCTTTGCTTGAATTAGTCCACTTAAAAATCCCAAAACTACTACTAGGCCTCCTAGCGGTGCAAAAAATGCATGAATCCATCTTAACTTTAGTCCAACTTTTGTCTCAATTATTGCACCTATGTAGATTAGAATTGAAGCAATTGCTGCAGAAATACAAAGTATTTTTGCAGATATGGTCTCTATTGGTAATAATGCAGATGTGGCAAATACTGGAAATGGAATAAACAACAAAAATAATACTGCAAAGAAAATACCAATTGCAATTTTTCCATTTTGCAGGTATAATGGAACCATTAATCTTTTCAGCGCATTCCACAAAGTGATTCTGTCTCTAGCCCAAACAGCATCAATTAGATGCTCTCCTCTCACCATCTTCATTTTGTATCCTAATTCTTTTACTTTTTTTCCTAGTGCACCATCTTCAATAATTTCTTGTTTTACTCCTTCATGCATACCAACTTCTTCGTAGGTCTTTTTTTTTAAGATGAAAAAGCTTCCAAAGAAGTAACCTGTTTTTTTTGCAGGGTTGTTTACATTTAATGCTGAAAATCTAGTATGCAAAAATGTAGAAATCATTGGAAGTGTAATCTTTGTCCAAAAATCAAATGTTACCATTTTTGGAATTGCAGATAATGCATCTAAATCAAACGAAATTAAATGAGTCACTGCAAGTGATAGTACATTTTTAGAATGTTTTGTATCTGCATCAGTAAATAACAAAAGCTCTCCTGTGGCTTTTCTATATCCTTCCATACATGCCCAGTTTTTACCCATCCATCCTTCTGGTTTAGGTCTTGCAGACACTGAAATTATTTTAGAATCTTTCTCTGCATACTCTGAAATTATTTTACCTGTAGCATCATTTGATGAATCATCAATAACTATGATTTCATAATTTTTGTAATCTTGTTTAATTAACGAGTCTAAACATTTACCAATAAACTTCTCTTCATTTCTTGCTGGGAGAATTATTGAAACCATGGGGGATAATTTGCATGTATTTTCAAATTTGTCAAGATATGGTGTAAATCTAAATGAATCAGTCATTGACTTGATGAGAAATATCCAAGCTCCGCAAACTCCTATTATAATTGCAGTTAGTGAATAGTTGAAAATATCTATAATTAATTCCATAAATCTATCGCTCGACTTCTTCTTTGATACTTTGCATTGCTTGCTCAGTGCCACTTTTGATGTGTTTTTTAATCATGCCTGTAAACATCCCCATCATCCCAGTTAGCTTTATGTCCCAAACTGTGTTCAGTATGGTCTTTTCATCTTTTGGGATAAGAGATATGATTTTCTCCCCCTTTAGGATGCCTTTTGTGAATTTTGCTTCTATTTTCTCTTTAGGCTGAAGCTTTACTTCTTGCAGGCATTTTTGATCTCTGAATACTATTGTGATTTCTCTATTCACTATGTTTCCATCTTTAGACAAGTTTTTGATTTCTTTTGTCCCCTTCCAAAATTTTGGTTCATTATCAATATCTGAGACGACATTCCAAACTTTGTCAACTGTGGCATTGATTTCTATCTCAACCTCAATTGTTGCCATATTCACCACACATTCGTTCCGCATTAAATATATTAGATTCCTGTTTGGTTTCAAATAGACTGTGGTGGGCAACATGCCTAAAATCCGGAACAGTAACTCCAGTTCCAATGGCTTTTGCCACTCTTCCATCACAGTCATTTAAAATTTGAAAGAAAATGAAACCGTCAAAATATATGCCAAAAATCGGAACATTTGACGGTGCTGGATTTTGGAAAAATGCATATGCTCATCAACGAGGAAAATTATTAAAAAAAGTCAATGTTCCAGAAGACCAAATTGTTGTACTAGTTAACAAAAAGTACATGGAGCTTCCAGCTGCCCTAAGATATGAAATTGAAACTAGTGGACTAGATAAAAATGAATTACAATAATCGAAATTCATTTTAACAGGACAAATTAGAGAATTGATATGGACACTATATCCTATGATGATTTTACAAAATTAGACATTCGAGTTACAAAAATTATTGAAACTGAACCTATCGAAGGAAAATCTAGAATCATAAAAGGAAAAATTGATTTGGGAAATGATGATCAACGAGATGTGATTATTGGTGGTGCACAATACTATCAACCTGAAGATCTTATAGGAAAAACTGTCATTGTAATTGCAAATCTGGAACCAAAAAAGATGACTGGAGTTGAATCAAATGCAATGTTGTTAGCAACTGATGTTGATGATAAACCATTTTGGTTAACAGTAAATGAAGATGTTCCTTTAGGAAGTCCTATTAAATAATTTAATTAATTTTAAAGTTTGAATTATATTTTTCTGATATGATTATTCATAAATCATTAGTTCTTTTTCTTCTAATAATGCGTGCAAATTGTTTACGGATCTATACACATCTTCCTCTTTTTTAGCTCCTGTACAGACAAGTTTTCCTGATGAAAATAACAAAATGACTGTTTTTGGATCTAACATTCTATGAATAAGTCCTGGAAACTGTTCTGGTTCATACATGCTTCGCGGTAATGTTCTTGCTGCTTGCTCCAAATGAATTCTTCCCCCTAGATTAATTGATGCCACCATATTTTGAATTGTAACTGTAGCATCTTTTTTTACTTTAATTCCACCTTTTCGAAGTTTTTGCACCACTGTCTTTACTGCCTTTCTTGCCATATCTTCAGATTTTGAACCAGTACATACCATTTTACCTGAAGTAAAAATCAATGTTGCAGTTTTTGGGGTTTTTAATCTAAAAACTAGACCTGGAAATTGATCAGGGTGATATTCTACATCTGGAAATGTTCTAGTAATTTCATTCAAATCCATCTTTTGACCGACATCTGCTGAAGCAACAACGTTTTCCACGCTTACAATGGGTTTTGTTTGAGGCATATTCAGCATTTTGTATTTGAACTATAATAAAAGCACTAGCCATTTTTTCTATTCTTGTGAGTGTTTTTTGGAATTTTTGATATAATTTTTGGTTTTTGAAGACTAGGACGAATGCTTTAATTTAGATCTGATAAACGCAATGTCTAGTGAATTTTACAAATTTTGATTTTGATCAACTGTTTGGAATGGGTGATGACACAAACCCCATAATGATGATAATCTGGATAATTCCAATAATCCTTTTTGTATTTTATGGACAACGAATTCAACTGTATATCACTTCAAGTGAAATAAAAAAAGCAATCAAAAAACTTGATAGTTTTAAAGATGAATCAAGAAACGAACTAATTGATTACATTAAAAAAAATTCAACGTCCAAAGATGACCCAATAAAAAAAATTGACCGATTTTTAGATTATTTTACAATTATGCCAGTTGATATGGATCCTAATGGCATAGTTGACAAAGTAAGACATACTGTTAGATCCAGAGAAGATTACACTAGAGAACATGTAAAATTACTTTCTCCAAAACTCAGTGATTTGGAATTAACTAAAGTACAAACTTTACTTGAAATTACTTCTTCATTACAATTGATCTACAAAATCGTTAATCACATGTATTTGACTGCAAAAAAACAAAACAATTACCCTCTAATTTTACCTCTTCAGATGCTTCTTCCTTTTATAATGGAGCAAGCAGAGGCGATGAAAGAAGCAATTCCTGCATTTAAAGCAGGACAACCGGTTGGAGATGGAATTGGTCCAATGGTTGTAGGAAAAATGATGTTAGATAGTCAAAAAGAAACTGTTGCATTTCAAACTGTTCTTGCAAAAGCTGAATTTGAGAATAGACAATTATTTCTTTTAAAAGCAGAAGGGCCAAGTTCTACTGTTGGAAGACCTGCTGATGCATTAGAAACAATTGTTTCAACTAACAAATTTAATGCAATAATTATGATTGATGCTGCATTAAAAATGGAAGGTGAAGACTCTGCATCTGTTGCACAAGGTTTTGGTGCAGCCATTGGTGGAATTGGTTTTGATAGATTCCAAATTGAGGCAATTGCTACTAGTAATAATATTCCTGTCTTTTCTATAGTGGTTAAACAATCAGTTAAAGAAGCAATTACTTTGATGACCAAAGAAATTGCTGATCAAGCTGATAATGTACGTTCACAAGTTTATGAAATGATTCAAGAAAACACCAAAGAAGGTCAATCTGTATTGATAATTGGTGTGGGCAATACTGCTGGAGTACTTCAATAATGTTCTCTAAGAAAAAAATTACTATTGCATATGCTGTTGAAAAATGTCAAAAATGTGGAACGCTAAGAAAAAGGAAATTTGTTGAAGGCGATGTTTTGTTTACTGAATCATCAAAATGCACTTCATGTGATGGAATGACAAGTATTGAAAAAATATTTGGCGAAACTATTGAGTAATGATTTCTTGATTTATACTAGACAATCTTTGTAAATGAAAGAGATGTTTGCTCAAAACCTATTTTACGGTAAAATTCATGTGATTTTATTCTTTGATTACCTGATTCAAGTCTAATCCTGTGACATTTTTTCTTTGTTGCAATTTCTACACAATATTTAATAATTTTTTTTCCAATACCTTTACCACGATAATTTTTTGCAATTACTAATTCTGGAATATACATTTCAGGAGTTTTTCTATTCAACCTTGCTAGAAACATGATGCTAACTACGCCAATTACATTTCCATCTAGTTTGGCAACTAGAATCTGTTTGTCAGTGTCATTCATGTATTTTTTTACTTTATTTTCAAATCGTTCTGCTTCTGAATTATTTTGTGGTCTTGGTCTGTCAAGTTCATATAATAAACCTAATACAACTGGAATATTGTTCTTTGATGCTTTTTTTATAATGATATTTTTCATATTTTTTATGTAATGTGATATTGTTTAAACAAATCTTCAATTAACAATTCGTACTTCTATACATGATTACAAAATCAAAATATTGACGAAAAATGAGCATAATTTATCTAAAGTATTAATCTACAATTTTTGGCAATGTTATTGTAAAAATACTAGGAGGAGAAGTTACAGAAATTATGCCTCCATGTAATTCTATAATTGACTTTACACTTGCAAGTCCTAACCCTGTTCCATGTTGTTTAGTGGTAAATAATGGCTCAAAGATCTTATCTATATTTTCTTTTGATATGCCTTTACCTGAATCTTTGATTTGAATTACAATTACATCCTTGTTTACCGCAAGTGCAACTTCTATCGTGCCTGCACCATTAATGGCTTGAATACCATTTAAAACAAGATTATTCATAACAATTGAGAATTGTCTTTTATCACAAAGTAATCGTACATCATTTTTTGGAATAATCAACTTGATGTTTTTTGGAATATGTAGTGTATCATAGATTCTGCAATAATTTCAGACATCGATACTTTATTCAAATCCACAGGTTGCCCTCTTACAAAATCTAAAACATTGTCTACTTGATGAGTAATTCTACCTATTGAGCGTTCTATTCTTTCAAATTGTTTAGTTGTATTTCATCTGCGCTATACAGTCTTTTCAGATTTTCTATTGACACTTGAATAATCGCAAGGGGATTTCTAAGTTCGTGTGAAAAGCGTCCAGATAACTCTCCAATTGTAGATAGACGTTCTGCTTTAACTAATTCTTTTGAAACATACTCTAATTTTTGGATTCTTTTCTCAAGAAGAGTGCTTGTTTTTTTATTAAAATATATAATGATTAGAGAAAAAATAGCAATAAGGAATCCAAATACTAGTGATATGAAAATTATGAAATCTGAATCATTTTGTCTAGTCCAAAAATAAATAATTCCTATCAACAACATATCGACAGTCAGATTAATTATCAATAACATAAATCAGTAGATGGGAAAGTAACTCAAATTAGATCAGAAACTATCAATTATTCAATCAAATTATTCCGATAGAAAAAGCTTGATGATAGTGTATCATTTTATCAAATGTGAATCACAACTCATTTGATACC
>JACERO010000059.1 GCA_013911135.1 Candidatus Nitrosopumilus sp.
GGTATCAAATGAGTTGTGATTCACATTTGATAAAATGATACACTATCATCAAGCTTTTTCTATCGGAATAATTTGATTGAATAATTGATAGTTTCTGATCTAATTTGAGTTACTTTCCCATCTACTGATTTCAAATACTTGTTTTTCTATTTTTTTGTACGTGACTCTTCCTAAATCCTCCTCTAAAACAGATCGTACACCTTTAGCTACAATTCTATCCAAAGAATTCATTCATTACTATTTTACCAGTCATAAAATATAAAATCTCCTTTTATTAGAAACAGCATACTATTTCCATAATTAAAGAAATAATAAATAATACCAAGTATAATGTATAGTAATGAATAGAAAATCAATCGGGATAGCAGGATTTGTAGCCATATTTGCGATAAGCATGATTGCAGCATCCAATACATTTACAGATGCATCAGGAGAGCCATCCTCACCAGAATCCCAGAAATCAGATGTTCCAAGATATTCTGAAACATGTGCACATGGTCATAACGGATTTGATTGTAAACCATCACTACTCCGTTCTGATATTACAGATCTACAAAATCGTGTTACCGAATTAGAGAGACGTAGTTAATGACCATTTCTAAATTTTTTTTGAATTTTTCTAATCTGTGATCAAAATTTACATAATCAGTTCAACACATACAAAATAAAAATTGACATAGTTAGATGTAAAAATAAAAAAAGGATTAAGCCACATCAAATAGTGACATCATTCCTGCTGAAATATGATCATTGACATGACAATGAAACATCCAAGTTCCAACGTTATCTGGAATAAAGTCAACTGTCTTTTAGACTAGCTGGCATTAATTCCATCACATCAACTCTGTTACCATTCCACAATACAGTACTTCCATGCCAATGTGGAGTGTGTAAATCTACTTCAGTTCCCATACCGATTAGATACCAACGTACGTGTTCGCCTTTGTTCATAGTTTAGCCTGGCAGATTACCATAAACATATCCGTTAATACCGTGCATGAGATTACTTTCAGCAAAATCTTCATCTTCAACTAATTCTTCATTCTCACATGTTTCTTCTGTAAATTCTGCTAGATTATCACATAGATAATGGCTAGAATTTTCATCAGAAACGGTAAACAGACTTACCATTTCACGGTCTACGTCAATTGGTCTGCCGTCTGCATCTGCCATTCCTTTAGTAGTTACAACGATTGGACCAACAAGTCCAGAATTGGTATCCATTGGAGAATCTACATGTGAGTGATACATCCAGATTATAGAGCTAGGATCATTAGGTCCAGGTCCTGCACGTTGTGGGACAGACCAAATGTAGGTATGTATTTCACCTGGTGAAACTATGCCATCTGCTTTCTCACTTCCAGAAGTTCCATCATTGTATGCTGCACCTTCAGAATCTTTTTCATAGAATACTCCATGAGGATGAACAGAATAATCTAGTTCATCAGAATTATTCTTGAATACAACTTTGATAGTATCACATACTTCTGCATGTATGATTGGTCCTAGCGTTCCTAAATGTTCCCATTCAGAAGTTCGTGGTTTGAGTTTTGAAAATGTCTCATCAGTATACTCTTGATATAGAGCTTTGATGTATTGACTTCCAATTCTATCAGAAGTATTTTCAACAAATACATTTTCGTCTTCATTAAACTCTTGTCCCTTCAATTGGTTAATACCTAAAGGAGTATAGTCCCAAACTACTTCGTCTGCTGCAATGTAGAAAGTTCTAGTCTTTCCATCATCAGTAGTACAAGCATTAGTTGTTGTAGATTGAATGTTTTCTGTGTGTTTTGAAGCAATATCTGCTACAGGTTCTGAGCAAAGTCTATCTCCACATACTGATGAATTTGAACCAGTACTAGATAAATACACTCCTTGTCCCTTTGTTCCATCAGCATCTTGAATTATACTAAATCCAATTGATGATGTGACAAGTACTGCAACTAAAGATATTGCCATCAAGGTTTTTCTCATCGAAGAGAACACAAAGAATTTTCGATATAAAGTGTTGATTGATTCTAGAAGAATATTCTATAAATTAAGAATATCATATACAGAGTATCTAACAAGGGTATTCAGAAAGGTCTATGGAAGTTTCAGAATTTTCGTCCAAAACTTGCAGATGATACAGTATTGACTTTCTATTAGATGCGTGAGACACTCTAGGTTCCATAATAAAGTATGAATTTCAGAATTCTATTAAAAACTAACGAACGAATCATACTATACCAATAGTTCACATGAAATTATGGAAATGAGTTTAGCACTGCAGCATAACTAGCAAATCTATGATTTTTGGGCTTTACTAATTTTTGATGATACTTACTGATTGGTTTTCCAATTGCACCCTTAAGACCAAGCGGCCCTTTCACATAACTGGCATTATCAGCCCAATAAAGAACATCATCTGTTGGAGCAAAGTGATTGATGATTTTTTTATGTATAATATTTTGAAGTAATTTACCATATTTTTTAGAAGATGGGATATCTTCAGTTATAGATGCACCAAAAAAATAAACACTCTCTATAATTCCTGAATTTTGTCTCTTTTTTGCAAGATATTCAACAGTACTTAATATCACCTGAGAGCCCAAAGAGTGACCTATTAATCGAATTTTGGTTTTTGGACTGATAATTTTAAAATCTTCAATAAACTTCCCAAGATTACGCCCATTTTTCTTTGCAATTATTTGGCCAACTGCAAGTGCATGTTTTGCATGAATTAATGAATAAGAACCTGTAGTGTTTGAATCATAACTAAAGCCAATTACTGGATGAGAGTATCCTAATTTACGTAGTCGATTTCTTGCCAAGACAACTTTGGCAACTGCTCCTGCACGGTCATTTTGTAAACCATGAATCATTATTGTAAGTTCTTTTGTTCCGATTAATTTTTTAAAATCTTTGTTTGGATACAAATAATAAAAATTAGTTTTGAGTGTTTTACCAGTACTTAGATCATAGTATCCCCTAGTAGAAATTCTTGTAACAGGTTTCATTTTTACTCAGATGGTCTAGTTGTTTTTTGTATTTTACAATATCAGATTCTTCAACTTTTTCAAACAAAGGAGACACATTACCTAATACATGACCAAAAGAAATGCCTAAAACAGAAATATCATTCCAAGAAAATTCATTGACATTCCCATCAAGGTTTAATTGCTTCCAAATTTTTTGTGCAGATTCTGGAAGAAATGGGAAAAGTACAATTGCCAGGCTCCGGACAGCATTAACTGAAAGATATACACAATTTGTAGTTCCAGGACCATTTTTCCAAGGTTCTTTGTGTTGGAAATATTGGTTAAAGAAGGACGAAAATTCCATTACTTTTTTCAAAGCCCTATCAAGATGATTCTGCTCCATAAGTGAGCCTACATCAGTTGCAAGAGTTTTGATTTTTTGTTCTGCATCAGAGTCCTTCTCATCAAAGGATTCTGTTTCAGGAATTTTTCCATCAAATGCTTTTTTGGTAAATCCTAAAGCACGATTAACAAGGTTGCCAAGATTTCCAATTAATTCAGAATTGATCATAGTAGTAAAATCATTCCAATCAAAATTCAAATCATCTTGAGAATACGGATTAATTGATACAAGATAATATCTAAGATAATCTGCAGGATAGTATTCTAAGAATTCTTTTAGACCAATATACCAATTTCGGCTTTTAGAAATTTTCTTTGCCTGAAGTGTTAGATGACCACGAGTTGGAATGTAATCAGGTAATTTGTACTCACTATTTATTCCCAATCTCATTGCAGGTAAGAAAAGAAAATGATGATACACAATGTCTTTGCCAATAAAATGATAAATGTCAGCAGAATTCCAAAATTCTTTTCCATCAATTCCTTTATCATTTAGAAATTTTATTGCAGTTGAAATGTATGCTAAATGGTTATCAAACCACCCATAGAAGACTTTGTCTTTAGAATCATCAAGCGGTACTGGAACACCCCAAGAGATATCGCGAGTTATATCCCAATCAATTAAACCAGATTTAATCCAGTTTTGAACATATTTTTTGACATCTTTTTGGAGATGTTCATTTTCATCCAACCATTTGGATAAAGAGTTACTAAAATTTGTGAGTCTGAAAAAATAGTGATTTGTTTTTTCTTTAGTTGGAGGTTGACCGCAAAGAGAACATTTTGGATTACTAATTTCATCAGGAACACGACCGCAACTTTCACAAAGATCAGAGTATTGATCTTCGGCATTACAATAAGGACATTTACCTTTAACGTATCTGTCAGGTAAGAATTTCTTATCATTATTACAATAGAATTGAATAATTTCTTTTTCATATATGTGTCCAGCATCATTTAATTTTTTGAAGACTTGTTGAACAAATTCTATATTTTCAGCAGAGCTAGTCTTGTAAAAATAATCAAAGTCAATGTTAAATGCAGTAAAATCGTCATAATCACGTTTATTCCAATGAGTAACATATTCAGCAGGAGTTTTGCCCTCTTTTTCGGATTGAATTAAGATAGGCGTTCCAAAATCATCAGATGCACAAACATAGTAAACCTCGACACCATTTAGTTTTAAAAATCTGGTAGTAACATCTGCAGGAAGATATGTTGATGCAACATGTCCCAAATGAATCTCTCCATTTGCATAAGGTAAGGCACTTGTAATGATAGCTCTTTTGTTCATTAATAATGCTCAAGAGCAGTATTGAGGTTAAGAAGTTTTAGACTAATGCTGGATAATATGTCGTTCTAGATATTTGATGTGCATTGTTTCAAAACAATATTTGCAAGTGAACAGACGATTACCATCACCATTTAACAAATCACTCAATAATTGTAAGACCAATTTACATCAATTAGAATAAGAATCTGAAATAAAAGTGGCAGACATCATAAAATCATTATAAAATGCATGTAGAAATGAAGGGTGTGCTGAAAAATAATCATCAATTAAAACAAGATCATTTACAGAAATTCCATCAACATCAGAAACAATGTATTTTAGTAATATTTCGATAGTTTCAGATCTACTTGAAATAGAAGAATCCTTGTGAAGCAGTTTTTAAACAGTGGTAAGATGGTCTAAAATCCCATCAGATAAAACACATTCACATATAGCCACATATTCATTTGAAGAAAATTAGATATAACATATGGTTAGCTGATCTGCTAAAAGATTAGCTCAGACAATTACCAACTACTGGCATATTTCACTTGTTCAGGAGTAAGTTTATCGATTTTGACATTCATTGCGGCTAGAGCATCAACTGCAACTTGCATATCAATTGCTTCTGGAACATCAATAATTTTATTTTCCATTTTTTTGTGGTTTTTGAGAATATACAAAACAGATAAAATTTGATTTGAGAAAGATTGTGCCATTACTTCAGGAGGATGTCCTTCTGCTGCAACTAAATTTGCAAGACGGCCCTGACCAATCAGATAAACTCTTTTTCCATTTTTCAAAGTACATTCATCAAGGTTTGGTCTTACTTCTCTAACAGATTTTGATTTCTTTAGTAAGAATGCACTGTCAATTTCGACATCAAAATGACCAACATTTCCCATAATGGCTCCATTTTTCATTTGTAAGATGTGTTCTTTTCTAATCACGCTTGTCATACCAGCACATGTAATGAAGATATCACCAATCTTTGCAGCTTGTGTCATTGGCATTACTTCAAATCCATCCATATGAGCTTCAAGAGCTTTAATAGGATCTATTTCAGTGACAATTATTTTTGAACCCATTCCATGACATCTTGATGCAACACCACGTCCAACCCAACCATATCCAACAACTACCACACGTTTTGATGCCATAAGTAAATTCATAGCACGTAGATAACCATCAACAGTACTTTGGCCAGTTCCATATCGATTATCAAACATGTGTTTTGTATATGCTTCATTAACTAAAATTACAGGGTAACGAAGTTTTCCCTGATTTTCTACTGCTCGAATTCGAGTAACACCAGCAGTGGTTTCTTCAGTTGCTCCAAGAATTTTCATGTTCTTGAATCTTTTATCAAAATGAGCTTTGATATTCATGTCAGCTCCATCATCAGTTAGAATGGTTGGTTTGTGTTTCAATACTTGATCAATGCACCAATCATATTCTTTGACTGATTGTCCATGCCATGCATAAACATGGATTCCTTGAGATGCCAAAAATGCAGAGACGCCATCATTGGTAGTTAATGGATTTCCACCACAACATGCAACAGTGGCACCTAGTTCTTTAGCCCCAATTAATAAAACTGAAGTCTCTTTTGTGATATGCAAACAAAATCCAAGGGTTATGCCCTTTAGTGGTTTTGATTTTTTAAAGCGATTAATGGTATTATCTAGAATCTGCATATGAGATCTAGCCCACTCATAAGACAATTTGCCTTCTTTGATCAATTTTTGACTAGTCTTTACTTTACTCAACGATCAGACTCTTGAATTAGACTATAAAATTCTATCATGCGAATGTAAATAAATGACAAGTATACCGCAGAATTATTGACTTGGAAAAAGATTGCTGAGAAGGGAGAAATTGCTACAGGAAAAGGCAAAGCTTTCAAAATTGATGGAAAACAAATTGCAATATTTAATCAAGATGGATATCATGCATTAGATGATCTTTGTGTTCATCAAGATGGCTCAATTGCGCCTGGAAAACTAGATGGGGATATTGTAGAATGTCCATTACACTTTTGGCACTATAACATCAAGACAGGCCAACTCAATGACTATCTAAAAGATGTTAAACTGGAAACATATTCTGTAGAGTCAAGAGATGACGGTATCTATGTAGATATCAAAGAGTAAAAAAATTCTCGATAATTCACAATAAGATAAATTCTAAATATTAAATGCAAAAAGAGAAGGGACAATTCCCTTCCCTTATGCTAGGTATGGGTTATGTTGGGCACAGATTATTCTGTAATTTTACAATACCAAGTTAGTATAAGGAATAATGTGTGTTCAAAATGAACTTATTTAGATTCAATATTAGGCACAATTTTTATTCACATATTCTTCAAATTAGTTATTGAATCAAGACATCATAAATGAAATAAAAAATAATGACTATGCTTCAATCACTGAAACAATTGAGAAATTCTTATCAGAGCAAATAGAAAAAAATCATGCAAAAGGTATCATTCTTGGATTAAGTGGAGGAGTTGATTCAGCAGTTTTAGCTTATATTTGTAAAAGAAAACTAAAAGAAAAAACATTGGCAATGATAATGCCAGATACTTCAATTACACCATCAGAAACAGAAGACGCCCTCAAAATGATTGCATTAACAGGAATCGAACACAAATTAATTGACATCAAACCAATTGTAAACGAATATTCGATGTATCTTGAACCAAATGAAAAATCTAAAGGAAATCTTCGTGCAAGGATTAGAACCAATATTTTGTATTACTATGCAAATTCCAAAAACTATCTAGTTTTAGGTTCAAGTGACAAAAGTGAGTATCTAATTGGATATTTCACAAAATTTGGAGATGGTGCATCAGATATTACTCCAATTATTTCACTATACAAACTCCAAGTAAGAGAAATTGCAAAGTATCTTGGAGTACCAGAGAAAATCATTTCAAAAAAGAGTAGTCCACATTTATGGAAAGAACATAAAGCAGAAGAAGAACTAGGGGTATCATATGAAGAAATAGATTCTATCTTGTATTGCCTATGTGACAAAAAATTATCAGTTGAGGAAACAGTAAAAATAACTCAAATTGAAAAATCAATTGTAGATAAAATCCACGAATTGAACATAAACAGTGAACATAAAAGATTGCAGGCACAAAAACCAGATAGAGAATAAGAATGAAACTTCAAGATACATTATCAAATTCAGAACAAGAGTTAGATGTTTCAAAAAAAGTTAGGATCTACCTATGTGGGGTAACTGTTTATGATGAATCTCACATTGGACATGCAAGAACCATCATAGTTTTTGATGTGTTGAGAAAATATGTGGAGAGAAAAGGGACAGAAGTTGAGTTTATTCAAAATTTCACAGATGTGGATGATAAAATCATAAATCGTGCACAATCAGAGAACACAACTACGGAAGAAATTAGTAGTAAATACATTAAAAATTATTTCAAAGATTTTGATGGATTAAATGTAAAACGTGCAACAAACTATCCAAAAGCTACTGAACATATCGACGACATAATCAAATTTATTGAAAAATTAATTGGAAAACAAATTGCATATACGTCTAAAAATGGCGTCTATTTCTCAATATCAAAATTCCCAGAATATGGAAAATTATCAAAAAAGAAAATTGATGAACTTCAATCAGGGGCAAGAATTGAAGTTGATGAAGCAAAAATAGATCCGCTAGACTTTGCAGTGTGGAAATTCTCTGATGCAGAACCCGCATGGGATAGTCCATGGGGGAAAGGCAGACCAGGATGGCACATAGAATGCTCGGCAATGAGTATAAAGTATCTTGGAGAAAACTTTGAGATTCACGGTGGTGGAAGAGACCTGATATTTCCTCATCATGAAAATGAGATTGCACAATCAGAATCATATGCAGATTCCACATTTGCAAAAATTTGGATGCATGTAGGGATGGTAACAATTAATGGAGAAAAGATGTCAAAATCTCTTGGAAACATAAAATCAATCAAACATGTTTTAGAGAATTGGGGGGCTAACATCATACGACTATTCTGCCTATCAGGACATTATTCAAAACCAATTGATTATTCCGAAGAGTTGTTAAATGAAAATCTCACAAAATGGCGACAAGTTGAGACGTGCTACTATGAATTAATTCATGCAGATAGTGAAAATCATGAAGATGTCAAGCCAATAATTGAAAAGACAAGTACTGAATTTAACAATGCATTAGAAAGTGATTTTAACACACATCTTGCATTGTCTGCATTTTTCCAACTTGTGAAAGAAGCAAACAGATTAGCAGCTGAAGAAAAACTTGGAAAAGAAGATGCAAGGATTATCAAAACAGAATTGCAAAGAATGATAGATATTTTGGGATTAAGTATTCCTGAAATGACAGAAAATGAAAAAAAAGAAATAGATAATCTAATTGAAAGTAGAGAAAAATTTAGAAAAGAAAAACAGTTTGAAGATGCAGATAAAATTCGAGATAAACTAAATGAGATGAATATTGAATTAATTGATCACAAAGAAAGAACAGTCTGGATGAAAAAAGAAAACATCAAAGCTGAAAATTAAAAATTAGTTACACTAATTAGTTTGTACTAACTATTTTTGTGCCAAAAAAATTAGGAGTGTCTAATTAGTTGTATCTAATTTTCACAGTGTTTAATAGAATTGTTCACTAATACAATACATGAATGCATGGAATAAATTTTGGCAATGGTACGAGAATAAAATACTAGGAAGTATAGTAATTATTGCAATAATACAATTTATTCAAGTTCCACATATGATATGGAATGCAGATATAATGTTAGAAGCAGGAATTGTATCTAGAATTCATCCAGTAATTGATTGGTTCTTGTACGGCGTAGACTTGATTGAGATTATTTCAATAATTAATGTTGGAATGATAATGTTTAGTCTAATTAAAAAAAGACGCGCTAAAAAACAAGTTACTTCAAAGATTGCATAAACATCATTAGATTTTTTGTTAGAATCTAAAAGAAATCAGACAGAGTTTTTTGTCTGATTATTTTTGAGATGTTTCCATGGGAAAGCCATTCAGATTTGCTAATGCTCATTTTATTGGATGCCAAAAGGAGTGCATGATTAAAGTTATCAGCGATTGCAGGTTTTTGTTTCATTGCTTCACGAATACCTTCACGAACTTGCCATACACCAACAGGAATAGCATATTCAGGTCGAATTTCTCTTAGAATCACAACTCCTGCTTGAATTCTCTTTTTAGACAAATATTCCACAATTCCCAATTTTGCTGCAAAATAAGCACCAGCTATTGCAGGAGGATGATTAATTCCACGAGCATCCTCAGAATCAGACCCAAATCCCAGTATTCCATTTGAATACCAAGCCTCAATCATTTCATAGATCCATCTATGAGGAAACAATACAACAGAGAAAACATTTCCCAAATGTTCATATGAAAAAACTCTACATGAATCAATTAAATTATAATCTAAAATTTCATCGGTAAGAGATTTAGAAATAATATCATCAGTTGCAGTTATGCTCCATTTAGTTGGAACTAGTTTTCGTTTTTGTCCAAGCATTCCAATACTAAAGCATTTTTGAATTTTAGAAATATCAATTCCAGAATTATATAAATTCAAAACTGCATCTTGGGCTTTCAAATCTTTATCATAAAATATTTTTTCAATTGATTTTACAGAAGAAGTACCAGAAAATTTTGCAGATTTTATTTCACCAATTGGACCAAAAGGAGCGCTTTCACCATCAATGGATACACTTGGAGATGTTGCTTTGTGAAATATCAAATCAGAATCAGTAGACTTTGAGGACATTGTAAATTCTTGAAGACTTTCAATGTATCTTCCATCTGTTTGATTAATTGAGGTTTTTTGTATTCCACGAATTAAGTTCAATCTGAAATTTACAATTTCTTCAAGAGACTTACCTTTCCATTTTTCAGGACTGTCAAGTAGACTTGTATCACCATGAATTGGCGGAACCATTGGACCAACAAAGACTTTGGGATAATTGTAAGAGCCTACAAACACAGATGGAGGACTGGTACCACTTAATGAATCAGAAGAAAAGAGATTTCCATATTTTGAGAGGGTTTCATGCCATTTTGCTAAAATTGAACGTCGTATATCTTGAGAATCAGAAGACATGTTCTTACAACTAAATCTGTAACTATTAAATTAAATTTTAAACGTCTCTTATAGATACTTTGATCTTTTCTTTTAGTTTTTCGGGGATTTCTTTAATGTCATGCTTGTGTTCTGCGTGCCAAGATATTCTCTGCATCAAGTCATACACATTATTTGCTCTAGTTGACCAAGCACAGTCTTTTCCCATATCAACACATGTGAAACTTTTTGTCATATTTTCAAATAACCTAGTCGTATTTTATCCATGTTTGCTCATTTCAAACAAACTCGCATTATAATTGAAAGTTGAGGGTTTTTCAGGCATAAAAAGGTCCATTTTTAGAGATTATTCATAAAAAAACAATGCCCACGATTAGATATTAAAAAGCAGGATTTTCTTGAGTAGAACTGATCAAAGATTTGATGACAGACTATCACATGATGTTTAAGGATCAACAAAAGAACAAACCATATGTCAATTAAGAGAATTGTCTCTTTTTTACCAAGTGCTACAGAATTGCTTTATGAGTTTGGAGTACAAGATAATCTTTACGGAGTAACACATGAATGTAAATATAGATCAGATGCAAATTCAAAACCACAGATAATAGATTCGGTAATTAATTCAGAGGAACTGACCAGTAAAGAAATTGACACAAAGACTTGTCAATTGTTAAATGATGGAGAAGATATTTTTGTTTTAAATGAAAAGAATCTAAAAGAAGCAAACCCAGATCTCATAATATCACAAGAAACATGTGAAGTCTGTGCAGCATATACTAATCAAGTCAACAAAGCAATCCAAATTCTTCAGAGAAAACCAATTTTACATTCTATGGATCCACATAACCTACTAGAAATTATTAATTCAGTTACAGAATTAGGTAAAATTTTAGAAAAAGAAAGTAGAGGTAAAGAGATCACAAATATACTTGAAAAAAGAATTCAAAATATCAAAAAGTTCCAAAATGACAAAAGACCAAGAGTTCTTGCAATTGAATGGATTGATCCATTTTTTACAGCAAGTCATTGGGTTCCTGAAATGATACAAATTGCAGGAGGAAACAATATGATTAGTAAGATTGAAGAACATTCAAGACGTTTAGACATTCAAGAAATTATCGAGTCTGATCCGGATATGATCATCATGATGCCATGTGGATTTGATACAAAAAGAACAATTACAGAATACAACTACACACTAAAAGAAAACAAGATATGGAATTCTCTAAAAGCTGTGAAAAATAAACAAGTTTTTGCAGTTGACGCAAATTCGTTTTTTAGTAAACCAAGCATAAGGACTATAGAAGGATTGGAAATACTTGTTAAAATTATCCAACCAGACAAATTTGAGAATATGGCAATTTCGAAAGGGTCATTTTCACATATTGGATGAAAAACTCCACTAGGCACAAAAATACAGGTTGTTACATCAAATAACATGCAATTTACTATCCACTTTTGGAAATAACATAGTATGGCAAAAGGTTTTGCAGGAGACCAACAAATTGATAGTTTGTTAAAAATGACAAACGATGTTTTAGATAAATTAAAGAAAGAATGGTATTAGTTAGCTACTTTTTTGCTGCACTAATCAGAGACACAACATCTCTATCTCGTAATTGATAATCAATTGGTAATCTCAAATTATTCCTCAAATCTTTTCCGTAAAGAAGGCCTTTAGTCAAGTCAGAATGGATTTCTTTGGCAAGATCATTTACTGTAGCCCCATCTTTTAGCAGAATCAGATCAGGAAGTATTCTTCCCTTTTTATCAGAAAGATCTTGTTCATTTGCAACAGGATAAATAGAATTCATCTTCAGTAGTTTGAAAACTGCAACGTTAATTGCAAATTGAACTCCATTCTCATATATTCACCCATAATTCCTTTTTCAATAAAGTTTAGTGCATTAGTTTGTTTTTCATTTAGTTCATCTGATTTAATTATTTCAAACTGCTCAGAACCAGGAGAATATTTTATTAGTCCTTTTTGTTCTACACGTCTAAGACTAAATTCACTATCACCACTAACAGGGATCACTATAGAGTCGTTGTAACGTTCTCGTAGCCTAGCAAAATTTTTGTCGGCTCCTTCAACATCAATTTTGTTTGCGATAATTAGAGTTGGTTTTGAAATTTTTCTTAAATATGATACAAATTTTTTCCATCACCCATATCAAAATCATCAAAATTTTTGTCCTCAAGTTTAGTTGCCAAAAGTGTTTCTTTAACATGGGTTTTGGTTACACCAATACCTCGATAAAGATCAGTTACTGCATCTACAATATTAGAACCTGTTCTGATTAATTTTGATACTTTGTCTCGATTTCCTTCTAAAATTTTATGATACCACATGATTAATTCTTCTTCTATATCTGCAAAATCAGAAATAGGATCACCAGTTCCAACTTCGCTAATTTTCCCAGTTGAATCAATTCCACCAGAAGCATCAACAACATGAAGTAGCGCATCAGATTGTGCAGCAATAGACAAAAACTGATTACCAAGCCCTTTACCTTTCCATGCATCCTTGATGAGCCCAGGCAAATCTATCAATTCAATTGGAATATACCTCCATCCTTCAACACATTTGGAATTATTCGGATTATCTTGAATTTTAAATTCCTGATAAACACAAAGCGTAATTGCATGTGCTATACCAGACATTGGTTTTTTGGTAGTAAAAGGATAAGATGAAATTTCTTCAGAAGACAGTGTGACAAAATTAAAGAATGTGGTCTTTCCAGTATTTCTTTTACCAATTAATCCAAGCTTGATTGACACACCATAATTGGTAGTTTAGAATATTTATCTTTGCCTAGGAATTAAGAGAATTTTTAATTTTTTCAAGGGATTGATTTAGTTCTTTGATGGCCCAATCAATATCAGACAAATCATCTGCAGACAAAGATTCTTTCCATTTTTCCAAAACACTACTTGCAATTTCTGAGCAATTATACAGCAAATTCCAATATGGATGATGCTCAGCTGTAGTATATGCAAGTTCTGATACATCAATAAGACCATTTCTTGCTCTTGCTAAAGATGCAATTTTTTCACCAAATATTTTGACAATATCATTTTCAAGATCATTTTCAATTTTTAGAGGAACGTTTTGTTGCTCATATTTTTTTGCTAACTCAAGTAGATCATCATAAAAATTTTCAAAGTCGGTCATAATAACAGTCTCTGATGTTCTGCCAACATACATCTATTGTAAACTACTTTGATTCCTTCTTTTCTTGCTAATCCTTCAGCTTCAGAATTGTGTATTCCCTCTTGTAACCAAATCACTTTTGGTTTTTTCTTTATGGCATCTTGAATAACTGATAGAACTTGGTCTGAAGGTCTGAATATATCTACAATTTCAATGTCTTCATCTATTTCTAAAACAGAATCATAGCATTTTTTACCCAAAATTTCTTCAGCTGTTGGATTTACAGGAGTAATATCATATCCATTATCAGACAAATATTTGGGCACATAATGAGCTGCTTTAGAAGAATGTTTAGACATCCCTATAACAACCACTTTTTTTAAAGAAAGAATATCACGAATTTGTTCATCAGAATGTTTATCTTGTTCCACAAAAAACAGACAAACATGCAGAATATAATTTTTAAAGTATTTGTAATTAAACAAAGAATTTTTAGTCATAGTAAAAATAATACAGTATGAACACAGAATCCAAATACATCATAGTGCTAGGAGCAATAAAAGCAGGAATTAAAAAATTTGATAAAATTCAGAAAATAAGACATATTGACCCTGAAGAATTGGATTCAATTTTGGAGAAACTAGAAAATAGTGGGTTTATTCGCGTAGAAGAAAAAAAAGGATTACTAGGAATGAAAATAGAGATTATGCTTACTGAAAAAGGCTCCAAGGAAGTAGACAAACAAGTTAATGAATTACAAGTAAGGTGGAATCAAATGTCCACATTATACAAAACAAAAGACAAAGAGAATCTAAAACAATACATGGATGATAACAAATCGATCTTTCCTATGATGATATTCTTCGGAGTAATGGATATGATGATGTTTTCAATGATGTTTGGTATGATTGGTACAGCAGTGTCAGATTACGTTCCATTAGAAAGTATGCCAGACGGATGGGATGAAAGTGTGGGTGAGGAAGAATTTGATATGGATGTATGATTTTAGTGTGTTTTTTACTGTAAAAATGATTTTTTTAGAATTTGCCATAGTAAAATTGTTATCGGAATATTTTAAAAAATCTTCTCATCACATAGAATCATTCTAAATTAATCAAAATGCTCTCGTTTCACATGTTTTTCAAAATCTTTAGCATCAATGTAGACAAGAATTCCAATTTCTTCGCAAGCATTACACCATATCATTTTTTTTCTCCTATTCTCTCCATTCCTTTTTGATTCTTTTATAAAATTAAGTGAATGCTTCATCTTTTTGTAAATTAATAATCGAAATTTTTCATTCTTATTTTTTGACAATGATTATAAGATTATTTTCAGGTATTTAATTATCAAACCTTTTCTCAAAAATGAGAAAAAAATACTCACATTATTAAAATGATAGTATTTTATTTCATGTCATATAGACCGTGTTGTTACTGATTAACCACTAGTATATTTTTTTAAGATGGGACTTTTGAAAAGATCTTCTTTCACTCGAATGCTAACTTTCAACAAGTCATTTTCCATGTGAATGCTGATACTATCTATAACGTTAGAGTATTTTTTAGTCATGTCTGGTAACATGTTATAATCATCGCTTTCAGTTGTCAATAATCCAGAGTACACTAACTCATGAATTTTTTGTTTTGATTTTTCTAATGATGAATCTTTCATTAATTCAAGCATATTATTGATGGTAATTGCACCTCTTGATGCAATTTCTAATATGCGTTTTTTATCATAGTCGTTATATGACTCTAGGATTTTGTATTTTAAATCGTCATCTTTGATCTCAATTGTATTGGCTAATGCATACTGTGTCTATTTTTTTATTTTGCATACATCTTCTAATAAGTAATAAATTACTCCCGAACTACCCTCTCCAAAAAACTCAAAAAGTACATTTTCAAACTTGTGAAAATTCCTTATTGCCTGAGGTAAATTCAGTCCATATTTTTCTGCAAGTCTATTTTTAATCCTATTTTTGAGTTCAATGCCAAAATAGGAGTCAAAACTTTTCTCAAATGATTCTGCTAATAATTTCTCAATACTATTTATCAAGTTAGATCATTTTTCCTTTGAAATTTTCTGTGGTGAGAGTTATCGTTTATTTTAACACGTATGATTGTTTTAGTATCTTCCATGAAAAAATCGATTTTAGAGAAATATCGATTATACATTATTTTGAGTGAATATTGGGGCTTGCGTCTCACAGGTATCAAAAACCCATCATCAACTAATTTTTTATGTTTTTTATATCCTGAAGACTGGGGGACTTTTGCTTTTTTAATTTGATCATCTTTTGTCATAGGTGCATTACATACAGTTAGCAGCTTATTCTTGTCTGTATCAAAATAAGATTTTCGAATAAAGTCTATAAGTTTAGTATCATGTATTTCTAACCATTCATCATTATCAAGTTCATAAGATTGTAAAATTGAAATCAAACTAACTTGGTTATCTTGTAGCGCATCCATGCTTGTTATACCCTCTTTTTTTTGGATACCATTTTACTAATAATGTACTTCATGATGTAGCTAACCGGTTAGCTGATGTTGTAATAAATTCAGAGAACAGTTTTTCTCTCATTAAGAAGATAGTATTCATGGTTTTTTCCTATGATTAAGTAAAGCATACATCATTACAAGAGATCCCACATACCAAAACGAATTCACAACATGAGTTAGTGTAAACCCTCCAAGAATTTCCAGATAATAATACCACACATCACCAATTGTTAATACAGTTATTCCTAATACTAGTAACAACCAAGTTACTCCCAAAAATCCCTTTCTGAAAATTCTAGCTCCAAGTACAGCAAGAGATAAAGTAACTGCAGATCTACAACAAAAATCAAACCATACCAAAAATCAAAATTAGGTTCTTCGAGTTCTTGCAGTGATAATATGACATATGCCGCTATAATTCCAGTAGGGAATAGAATATAGGGTATTTTTTCAACATTGAATATTTTTGGCTTGAAGAATTTAATGTTCAAAATTAGATGAATTATTGTAAATGGGTATAATGCAAAATAGAATGGATCGGCAGGTGAGGGATATGGGTCAAGTAGTAAAATATAATCATAAACAAAATAGATTACTTCTGCTGCAAATATTGAGAAATATGCAATTGCAAGTGCAGTGTAGGCTTTACGAAATACTATGGTTCCATAATGATGCTTTACAACAAGTAAGCTCGCCACTCCAACTGAAAAATAAACTGTCATGGTTAACACATATCCTGAAAAATCCGCAGTAATTTCATCAAATACAAAATTTGTTAAGATATTATAGAGTACAATACCTCCAATAATTCCAGCTACTACCTTGTAATTTATTGTATCCTTTAAGGTTGCTGGGACTATATCATGTTCAGACATCTTTTCGTTTTACTTCTCTTAAAATGACATATGGGTGTTCTACAACATTATTGTTGTTTTTAATTCTTGTACAGTAGATGGGAAAGTAACTCAAATTAGATCAGAAACTATCAATTATTCAATCAAATTATTCCGATAGAAAAAGCTTGATGATAGTGTATCATTTTATCAAATGTGAATCACAACTCATTTGATACC
>JACERO010000021.1 GCA_013911135.1 Candidatus Nitrosopumilus sp.
GGTATCAAATGAGTTGTGATTCACATTTGATAAAATGATACACTATCATCAAGCTTTTTCTATCGGAATAATTTGATTGAATAATTGATAGTTTCTGATCTAATTTGAGTTACTTTCCCATCTACTGGTTAATACAATGGTGGTCTGATGGTTTGATATCTGAAGAAGAATTTAGGATAATATTACAATACTTGGTTGAAAATCAAATAATTACATGATTTGTTATTGAGATGTTGTAATGCTCCCATCGGGATTTGAACCCGAGTCTTTGGCTTGAGAAGCCAAAATGTTTAACCGGACTACACTATAGGAGCCTGATAAAAAACAATCTCAATCTCAATTTAAAGGAAATGCTTGAATGAATTTGTAAAATTTTGTGAGTTGCATCCTTTATAGAAAAATCAGAGATATCACTTACATGGATATTAAAAAATTCATAGCAGAAAATGAATTATCTAACTTTCCAATTGGTTTGGATGGATGTAGAATTTCTGATTTTCATTTTGATTCATGTCCATATGATGTTGTTGTTTTTGATGGAAAGTCAGAACCAAAAAAAATCGTCAAATCAGGAAATGAATTTGTAATTATCCATCATGCATCTTTATCTGAAACTATCTCACAAAAGCTTCTTCAATATGACAACTTACAGATAATCCAAGATGAATCATGGGATTTACTAATGCTATTATCAAAAATCAACAAAAAGCATTCTTCACTATTTTCTGATTTTGCAAAAAATTCTTTGATAGAATCTATGTTTTGTTGTCAAAAAACTAAAGAAGCAATTCAAAACTCTGATGTTTTTGCTCCATGTTGGCAAAAATGTGCATCTTACTATTTAGCTGATTCCATATCTTCACTAAACCATCAAAGATCAAGTCCTTCTCATATGCTAGACCTACTTCGAAAATTAGAAAAAAGTTCAATCAATGAGCATATCTCAGTTGCCACTCAAACCATTGGAATTGAAAGGGCTACTCCAACTTTGCTTGAACGTATGCTAAAGTCGACTATTGGATTCTCTGATTTGGTTGAAAAAAATAACCATTCTCAAATTATTCAGCAAAAACATGATTTCTTTGTAGAGAATTCAATGCTTTCTGATTGCTATTTCTATTTTGGATATATCAACAAAGAGAATTTCATCAAAATCAAGAATACCTTGAGCAGAGAGCAGGACCTTATTCATATTCTAAAGATTGCCTTTGATATTGAATCTGATTTTAATTTATTATTGCAACAAGCTGAACTTGTCCAGAAATCCTGTAATGACATACTTGAGATTGTGTCTAAAGCCTAATTTTCTAGCCTTTTGTACCAACCTTTTAAAACAAGTAGGATTACTGGTTTGTCATGGTAGATCAAGCATGTGGATGCGAAGCAGATAGCGGCGATCCTGAATATGCATGTGATTGTGCAATGCAAGGTCATTGTATATGCAGTGCAGATTGTCAATGTAAAACCGACGTTTGTAAAGAAGCTGTCGGACAAATGTCCTAAAATAGCTAATTACAATCTTATTTTTATTTTTTAAAATTATTCGTCTTCTTCCTCAAAGCCCCATGATTTTACTAATTCTTTTTGGAACTTGTCTGCTTGCTTTTCATCTAATGAAAATCCACAATTCTTGTGTGTTGGGACTACAGTCATTCCATCCATTTTGAACTCTACTTCAAACAAGTGTACTTTTGAGCATTCACACATTTCTGCATCTCTGTAAATTTTCCTCTATATTTGCTTATTTGAATTGTCTATTGATGAGTATTCTTATTTTGTACAAACCTGAATAACGTTTAACTAGGATATTTCACAATTATTGTTGTGAATCAATTTATTATTGCATTTATGTTTGTGGCTGTTCTTTCCAGTTTTGGATTTTCAAATCTTTCTTATGGTCAAGGTGCCGGTACAGCAGGTGGTGTTGATGTTGAAGGTTCATGGTATTTGGGTGAGGGTCTAAAAGCTGGAGATTATTTTGAGTATTCTTTGTGTGAAATAGATCTTAATGATTGTGCACCTATTAAATTGAAAATGTGGATCAAAGGAACAATACCTTATGAATCTGAAACATTGTGGGATGCAAAAGTTGCAATCTTTGATGGTAATAAGATCATCATAGGTTCAATGGGTCTCGGGGCAACTTCTCCTGAACCTATAACATTTGATGATGATCTTTTTCATTATGCTATAGCATTCAAATCTTCCTTGGCTTGGTTAGGTGCTTTTGCTACTGGAAATGAAGGTGATAGAATTCATGGTCCCCAAGAATTCAAATCTCCAGCATGGGGAAAGATAGGTGCAATTGGTGGTGCTCAATTAATTCCAGACCGAGTAGAAACAATATCTATTCCTGCGGGAACTGTTGATACAGTTGTTGTTGGTTGGAAGAGTGGTAATTGGAATTACATTTGGATAGTAGATGATTTTCCTTTTCCTGTTAAAGCATTAACTTATACTTGGATTACAACAGGTATTCCTCCAGTTATGCATCAATACACTTTGTTAGATTACAAAGAAAATGTAACAGTTGATCCTTTCAAAGATCTTGTAGAGACAATCCCACAAGAAGAGTTGTTGAGTTGCGATACAGAATTTTCTAATCATGTTGGTAAACATGTTAATACAAACACTAACACCATTCTGATTCAGTATAATTATGCTCCAGAATTTCCTATGGAGGGTTGTCCTATTGACTGGAGAATTAACTTCATGAATCCATATAATGATGTTGAATTTATTGATCAAGTTCATTATGATATTTGGGTTGTCGATGAGGATGGCAACAGATTGCGCTCATATGCAGAAGACCTTGGACGAAATGACTTGTTTAATGGATTCGGTCAGGTTCATCTAGTTCTTCCAGGAAAAGAAAATGCAGGACTTGTTCGCTATGCCATATTTGTTCATGGTACAGGACCAGAATATCAAGTGCCTGATGCTAAACTTGGTGGATACTCTATTGTAGAAATTCAAATCGATGATAACCCTCTATATGAAAACACAATTGCTACTCCGTCACCAACTGAAATCCCCTCATGGATTAAATTTACTATTGGTGTTTGGGTAGATGGAGACTCTTCAGATGCTGAATTTATTAATGCAATTAAGTTCCTTATTGAAGATAAAATTATTGTAATTCCACAAACCACACAAGGTTCAGATGGAAACTCTTCTGAAATCCCCTCATGGATTAAATTCACTACAGGTGTTTGGGTTGATGGAAACTCTTCAGATGCTGAATTTATCAGTGCAATTCAGTTCCTAATTACAGAAGGAATTATGAGAGTCTCTTCCTGATTTCTCTACATTCAAATTGATAAAATCTTTCAAAAAATAACGAAGCAATAATGGTAAGCCTTTTTAGATATCCTAAACGTCGTCTGAAAAAATTAATCAGAGAAGGTGAATATGTAGAAGCTATCAAACTTGGAGATGATTTAGAATCTAAACACTCTGCTGATCCTGATTTCATGTTCATAATGGGAGGACTATACATAATTTTAGAAGAATCAGAAAAAGCACTTCCATATTTTGAAAAAGCAGTTCAACTAGACAACAATGATGCTGAAACACTCAAACTCAAAACTGATGTTCATTTGGATCTGCAACAAAAAGATGAGGCAATAATTTGTTGTAAGCGAATTATAGAATTAGAACCAAAAAACTATGAAGCCAAAGAATTACTTGAAGAACTTGAAAATATCTAATTACTAAAACTATTCATTTTTTTTCATCAGGTATACGTTTTCCATTAACCAATCACAAAATGCTGTGACATTTTCATTAAATTCTGTCCATATGTGCAATGAATGAGGTAAGATGTCAATCTTCCAATTATCTGTAAAGACTCTAACTCCTTCTTTATCTTCATACATGTATGCATCTTCAGTTTGTATGTCTCCAAGCGTCTCTTTTGCCTTTTGCTTGATTAATTCTCTATCTATTGGGAATCTCTTTTTGTCATAATCAATAATCAGACTCAAATCTCTTTTCCCATACATGTCAAATTCATCAATTCTTCCTTCCTTTGGAAAGTTTATTATTAGTTTGATATTGTATTTTTTGCCAACTTCTTTTCCAATCTCTACAATTCTAGCATATCCCATCCCTTGATTCTTCTTTAGAAGGAATCTAATTTGTGCCAAGTCTCTTTTTAGTTGAACCTGAAGATCAGAGGTTAATTCAGAAAATATCATCATTGTATACAATGAAAATTCCTTTTATAATCATTAATTTCATGTTAGGGTTGGTTTTTTTAGAACTTCGTTTAAGATAGAGTATGGCAATGCCCATGGATTGTGATGGTATGAGAACTGATGATGCATCAGAGAGAACTGATAATGTTGATGAATACAGACGAACTTGCATTGATTTTATCGAAGATATTTCTCACAACTACGAAGAATGGGTTGATTATTACAAATTACCTGAGGATGAAGACAAACGAAGACGTGTAGGAATTCATGCAACAATTACAAGAACAAATGAATGGATTGCAAAGGTTGCTCAATCTATCAAAGCAGTTGACGTTGTTATGAATGATGGAATCCAAAAGATGGCAGAATCAACTGCTGGCAAACCCCTTGAGATTGGAGTTTTTATAAATCACAAATCAAGTTATACTGAAACAAAACCTGGAATCATTGATGTTGTTGTTAAAGCAAGTGGACGAAAGGGAAGAAAAGCAAAACTTGGATTTCATTTTAAGAATGACCGATTTAGAATAGAATCAACATGTGGCGCATATTTTGATGAATCTAATTTACCCACTGACGAATTCGAAATGTTAGATATACATCTAAAACTTCATGCAGAAAATGCCAAACAACGTGATGTTATATCATTTACTGTAACTGTTAGTGAAGTTGAGAATGATGTTGAATTTGACAGAAGAGGGCATACAACAATAGTTCATCTGGTGTGACTTAACGTAGAATATCTTCTTCAATATACTCTATAAATTTTCCAGTGTTTTCTAGTTTAATTGAATTGATTTCTTCTAGGTTGTTAAAGAAATTCATCTTTAGATATTCCTCAGATGCCGTATACAAGACATCATCAATATAGAATGTCCTTGCACTTCCCATTCCATAATAATATGAATCATCAGCAGAATGGGTAATTGTTCCTTTAAGGTCGAATCCATTTGAACTATCCAAATCAAACACATAGAATCCATTCCAGCGATTATAATCTGGTGCAAACATCTTGGAACTTGAAATTCCATTCAGACTTTCTACATCTCCACTAATTGGAATTGAGAGAACTCCTCTTGTTTTATCAAAGAAGAATGCCTTGTGGTTGTTTAATGCCTCTGAATGTGTAGAACTATCTCCTATGATTACATCATCTGCAACTTTTGGATTATTGACATCTGCAACATTAAACAATACAATTTTAATTCCTAGCTGCTGAACTCTACCGTTTCCTATTTCTTTTGTGTCTCTGCCAATTCCAATAATGTATTCTTCATCATATGGGTGCAAATAGTTTGAAAATCCTGGAATTTTCAATTCTCCTAGAATTTTTGGAGTATCAGTTGACAAATCAATTACAAAGAATGGGTCGATTTGTTGGAATGTTACCAAGTATAGTCTATCATCCATGAATCTAGCAGAAAAAATGCTTTCATCAGGTGCAATTTGATCTAATCCCCCTACAATGTTGAGCTGCTCATCTAAGATGTAAACTGCATTTGCACGAACCGTTCCCTGATATTGTGTATAGTATTCGGTGGTAGTTGCAACTCTAAATCTATCTCCACTTTGATCCATCGAGAATTGGTTTAGTAGTCTGCCTGGAACTGAACCCTTTGCAACATATTCTATTTCACCTTCATCAATTGATATTTTATGAATAATTGTTTTTCTTGTCTCTTCCTGGATTTTTGCATCATATTCGATTAAAGCTTCTCTGATTTTTTCAAATAATTCTTCTTTATCATTTTTATCCATTTGATTATATGATTTTTGCATCAATTCTGAGATTGCATTCCATTTTGCAGATGTACTTATCCATAAATCTAATTCAATTAATACCATTTCATCTTGAATATTATTTGGTAATAGTGGTACTATAACATCAAAGAATCTGTCTCGTGATGAATTCTCATAAAATCCAAATGGCATATTTTGTTGATATGTCAAGTAAAAATTATCTTCAGAGACATAAAATGATCCACTGTATCCCATAAGGAATGTTTCAGAATTTATTGTGTCACCAAATATGTCAATTGCAGTTAGTGTGTTAAAATTTGAAAACTGCTCTACATTATCAAAATAAAATGCATCAGGAGTCATGATCCTAACTGAACTCTCCATAATTACTGGGAGTTTTGGGTATTGATAGTCAATGTTGCTATTGGTAACAAAGTATGCATAGTCTCCAATCATTCGTGCATCTCTGAAATTACCATCAATGGAATAATCTTTGAGAATAATTGGATTCTCTTTATCTGATACATCGATTATCAATGCATGTGTAACTGAGCTGTAAGAACGGCGTGGAACAAAGTCAAACTGTGGAATTATTTCATCATCGCTTTGTCCATTGTAAAATATCACTAATCTATCATCATTTAGGAACATATTTTGGATATATTGTGATTCAATGTCTAATGCAATTTTAAGAATTAATTTTGCAGACTCTGCTGGATATGCATCAATTATTGAAAGTGTATTTTTTGATACAATGTATACATATTTTGAATCATTTTTGAGATAGTCTGGCTCATCAACATTTGCAACTTGAACATTTGTTGTTGAATAATCTGAACCTCCCGATGTTGTTTTAGCTGCTGAAGGAACTGCTGCACCATCCGATACTGCCATTTCAAGCATTACTTCTCCACCAGAAAAAAATCTGTCATCAAATGCCATATTTCTTGTAAGAAATCTATTGTCATAGAAGTTTCCTCCAAACAATGTAGATGCTTCAAGAATACTCTTTAGTTCTTCTTGTGATGAAATTTTTTTGATATCGTGTGTTCCTTCAAAATATTCTGAAATTGATTTATCTACATAAATTATCTCAGGTGTGGGAATTTGTCTAACTTGAGGTTGTTGATCATAGTCAATTGAATACATTATTCCTGCTGTAACTATTACCGAAATGGCAACTGCAATTATAATTTTTGAATTCATTTTTTCTCCTCACTTTTTTCAGTTATTATTTTTTTGAATACTGCAATTTAGTGATTACTACTATTTTGTAGTTTGAGATAAAAAGTTTAGTGAAATTGGAATTTTACCAAACAATTTACATATACCTGGTTTACTCTATCAACTCTAATGTCTGCTGATGAAATTTCTAATGATGCTCTAACTGAAAAAATAAAAATTCTTGCTACAGATGATGAAAAAATAAAGTCATTTGGTGAGCTATTTTCAAATGATTCTAGTCGTAAAATTCTACAATTACTCTTCAATGAAGAGTTGGCTGCAACCCAAATTGCTCAAAATACTAACATTTCGCTTCAACTAGTAAAGTATCATCTAAACAAACTTCAAGATTTAGGAATAGTAAAAATATCAAAGATTGAAAAAAATTCTAAATCACAAGACATGAAGATTTACTCTGCAACAAAGTTTAGTATTATTATTGTACCGCCAAAATTTTCAGAAAAAACAAAAGAAAGTAAATTACTTGTTCGTTCCTTTAGACATATTTACAAAGTTGCAGGACTTGGGATTGCCACTGGCATTTCAGGATTATTTTCATTATCTATGTTACAACAAGACAAACAAATTTCTGTCGATGATAATGTTACAAGTGAACTTTCTTTAAGTGAAGCATCTTCTAAAGCATTTGAAAGTGGTGAATCCATTCCTACTGATGAATCTGAAGGTAGTTATCTCGCTACTGCCCCTGAATCTCAGGACTTTGCTGATTCTAATTTAGATATTATACCTACTGCAAGTGATGTGGCTTCTGAAACATTAGTGATGTCTGATTTATTCATTCCATTTATTATAATTACAGGAATTCTTGCTGGACTAACAGTTTACTACTTACAGAAATCATTAAAAAAATCTAGTTCAAAATAATTTATGCAGAATCAAGTGTGACTTCAATAGTTGCTCTTTTTTCTTTTGCCCTCTCTTCTCCAGGATATTTTAACTGGGAAATTTTTTTACTCAATTCTTCATCTGTTACTAACTTTGCTTTTCCTGAAAAAACAAAATTATTGTATTCTATTTTGACTTTAGAATTTGTTAATGCATTTTTGAACCAGTCACCATCTGGTTTGTGTCTAGAAAAGTAGATTTTTCCCTCATAGTTGACTGCACGAAGCATCACCGAATGCTGTTTTCCTGAATTTCTTCCCTCTGTGGTGAGAATTGGTCGGAACAAATCCTCCTTTATCTCCATACCTGATTTTTTTCTGTCAAGTAATTTAACCTCATTGCAAGAAATTTCTGATATCTGGTATGATAAGTAAATCTGTTCATTTCAGTTCATGTCAGTAAAACTAGAAGGAATGCCCACAAAATTTGCAACTGCAGACTCCTTTACTGGAAAAAAAGTCATAGACCGAGAAGGAATTGAATATGGCAAAGTTAAACACATACACATTAACCAAGATACACTCACCGTATGTGGTGTGACAATCAGCCAAGGATTCAACAAAGATTACTATCTTTCAAATGACTATATTGACAAATTTTCTGAAAAAACACTACTTCTAAGCAGACCTCCTGTTAGAACAAGAATCCCAGTTGTTGACTTAGACCGTCATAAAATTGGCAAAGTAAAGCGATTACACAAACATCCTGATACTGGTGAATTGGAATCAATTGAGGTCTCTTATGGTTTGACTCACTCTAAGATACTATCAAAATCAGAAATTTGGGGCGTGGGTGAAAAAGTCATTTTAAGAATGACCAAAGAAGAATTCAAAAAAATTGAATAATTCTTTTAAACTTTTTTCAAAATAACATTTTTTAATTAATCTGTTTTTTTAGTACATACTGCACAAACAGGAATTCCGTCTTGAACTGTTATTTCAACATTTGATGACTGACATTTATGGCAAAGTCCTTTCATGAAATGAATTCTCAAATTGCTCTTTAAATTTTTTATGAGGATCGACTGAATCAATACTTAGCAATTTATAATTGAAAAATGCGATCAAGGTGTTGAATTCAATAGAACTAAAATCACTTACAAAGTCATTTGGAGATGTAATTGCAGTTAATGATATCTCTCTTTCAGTAAAAAATGAAGAGATCTTTGGATTTTTGGGACCTAATGGTGCTGGAAAAAGTACTACGATAATGATTCTCACTACTTTGTTAAAACCAACATCTGGTCAAGCTTTGATTTCTGGGTTTGACGTAATGACCAATGCAAAACAAGTCCGAGAGAATATTGGATATGTTCAACAAGAAACAACTGTTGATGAGTATCTAACTGGAAGAGAAAATCTTCTACTACAAGCAAAACTTAACCACATTCCCAAAAATGAAATCAACAAAAGAATTGATGAACTCTTGGAGTTAATTGAACTCTCTGAGAAACAAGACAAACCAGTTGGTACCTATTCTGGTGGTATGAGAAAAAGACTAGATATTGCAGGTGGCCTTTTGCATAGACCAAAGGTGTTATTTCTTGATGAGCCTACAGTTGGATTAGATATTCAAACTCGTAGAAAAATTTGGGAGTATATCAAAAAAATCCATGATGAGTATGAGATGGCAATATTTCTAACCACTCACTACATGGAAGAGGCAGACAAACTTTGTGACAGAATTGGAATAATTGATGGTGGAAAGATTCAGGTAATTGATTCTCCCGAAAACATGAAAAAAGCAATGGGAAATGAGGTTATTTCAATTATTTTAGAAGGAGAAAACTATAATTCTTTTCTATCTGAGATTAAAAAAATTGAATTTGTAAACAAGATAAATGAAGATGGATCTAAGATTACTCTTTTTGCATCAAATGGAACTGAAGTAATTCCAAAAATTTTTCAGATTTCATCAGAACTCAACATCAAAATTACTTCTATCTCGCTTACTCAACCAACACTTGATGATGTGTTTATCTCTTACACTGGACATGAAATTAGAGATGATGATTCTAGATTCAATAGAAAACGTGAACATGCAAAAATGAGGAGGTTACGTGCATGAATATTTTGATGTATGATACTTATACAATTTTTTGGAGAGAGTTAAAGAGATACCAAAAATCCAGAAGCGGTGTTTTAATTCGATTAATACAACCTGCAATTTGGATTATCGTAATTGGAAATACTTTTTCAGGAACTCAACCGTTAATTCAGTCCGTTGGTTTTCAAGGAGACTATATTGAGTTTATGGCACCTGGTGTCATTGTTCTTACTGCAATTTTTACTAGTATCTTTGGAGGTGTCAATACATTATGGGATAGACGATATGGTTTTATGAATAAGGCGTTAACTTCTCCAATTTCTCGTTCTTCCATAGCTCTAGGAAAAATGTCTGCAATTTCTTTGATATCCGCTTTACAAGCTAGTTTGATTATAGGAATTGCTTTAGCAATAGGTGTTACTTTTCCGAATCCACTTATGATTGCACCAATTATGGTGATTGTCATTTTGTTTTCATTGGGATTCTCAGGAATTTCTGTAATGGTTGCAGCCACTGCAAAGTCTCAAGAAACCTTTTGGGGAGTAATTAATTTTCTTGGAATGCCCCTGTTTATGATAAGCCCTGCATTATTCCCCTTGGAATTACTGCCAGATTGGCTTGCAACAATTGCAAAACTAAATCCTGTTACTTACACCATTTTGCTGGTAAGAGAGATGATGACAGGTGTGTCTGAAGGTGGAATTCCAATATTATTTAGCCTTGGAGTTCTTTTTGTGTTTGTGCTTGTAATGATTGGTCTTGCAAGCTATGTGTTTACGCGTGAAGTAAACAAACCATTTTGACAAAAAGTTGACAAAAATTGTCACATTTTCAAACTATGGTAATGTTTCTCTAATTTTGTCATTATGATTTATTGAAATTAACCCTTGCAGTAATGATATTTTCTGTACTTTTACTAGCTAATTCTTTTGCACAGAGTTCCTTTGGACTTGGAGATTACGACTTTATCTCTGAATGGGGCTCGTTTGGGATTGTAGAGCCTGGACATTTTTCACATCCTCAATTTATTGCAGTAGATGATGATGGTAGTATCTATGTTAGTGATTTGGGAAACAAACGTGTTCAGAAATTCTCAAGTAACGGTGAATACATTACTGAATGGGGTAAAAACGGAAAACAATCTGGAGAATTTCACTATCCATCAGGAATTGCCGTATCTGGTGATTCTGTTTTTGTTGCAGACCGTGATCTGAATAGAATTCAAAAGTTTTCACTAGATGGAGAATTTATTATAGAATGGGGCAAAAAAGGAAAACTTGATGATCAACTCTTCTTTCCAAATGGAATAGCTGCTCACAATGAAACTGTGTATGTGTCTGACCATGGTAACCAAAGAATTCAAATATTTTCTACTGATGGAGAATTTATCTCATCCTTTGGTTCAAGTGGACTTGGAGAAGGTCAGTTTCTAAATATTATTGGAATTGATCTTGATGGAAATGTTATGTCATTGATAACGGAAATAGTAAGATTGAAAAATTTAATGCCACTGGAGGATTCATAAAATCATTTACATTTAATTCCCCAGGTTACACTTTTTCTCCTGAATCACTAACTATTACCCCAACCGGTGAGATGTTTGTTGTTAACTCTGCTAATGACAGAATTTTGTATTTATCTCAGGATTCTGATTTGAATCTAAATGTATTTGATCAATTAGGTCCATATTCAAATTCATTTGATTTTGTTGCTGATCTAGCAATTGGAATTAATGGTGAATTACTAGTTATAGATTCTACAAATCACCAAATCCAATCCTTTGGAACTGAATTTTATGAAGAACCTGTAATTGTTGATTCTATTGAGATTCCTGATGATATTTCTGATGAGATCATTGAAGAATTACAACCTGACAAAACAATGCCTGAAATTATTGCTCCAATTTCATTAATAATTGAGGCTACAGATATGCAAACTGTTGTTTCATTTGGTGAAGCTACTGCTACTGATGAAAGTGGAATCAAAGCAATTATCAATAATGCTCCAGATGCATTTTCTCCTGGCGTATCCACAATTATTTGGATAGCTTTTGATAATGCTGGATATTCTTCTAGCACATCACAAACAATTACTGTTAATACTTGTGGAAATACCTATTCGGATTACAATCTAATTGAGGGAACACAAGGCGATGATGTAATTCAAGGCACAGATGGTGATGATCTAATTTTTGGATTAGCAGGAGATGATGTTATTTCAGGTGGTGGAGGAAACGATTGTATATTTGGTGGATACGGTGATGATATTATTTCTGGAGATGATACAATAAAGGGAAATTCTGGTCATGATATCTTGAATGGTCAGTCAGGCAATGATCTAATTTATACCAATTCTGATGTTATTGACGGCGGTGCCGATCTTGATAGATGTTATCCTTCAACTAATTCCCAAAGTGATCTATTGCTGAATTGCGAAGAATGATTATTTCTATATAGTACAATAGACTTTATGTTCAAACATACATATTAATTCTAAATTCTCATTTGAATACATATGGGATTGTGGCTATCATGGATAAAACCCAATGAAAAAGAACTCTTAGTGATTCTTGATAATTTAGCAAAAAAAGCAGTTGAAACCTCTAAAGCTGTAATGATTTTATTTTCAGATCTAAACAATACTGAACATAGACAAAAAATCCATAAACTTGAAACTGAAGCAGATGTTTTAACACGTGATATATTTACAGAACTAAACAAGACATTCATCACTCCTCTAGATCGTGAGGACATGCAAAGAATTGCATCAAAAATTGATGATGTAATTGATTTTATGGATGGTATTGCTGCAAGAGTATACAGCTACAAAATCACTGCTTCTCCTCCATACTGTGAAGAAATGGCCAAGGAACTAGTCAAAGCTACAAAAGAAGTAGAGTATATGATTTCAAAGCTCAAACACATCAAAGATACTAAAGACATGATTGAACATTGTAGAAATACTAGTAAAATTGAACATGTTGTAGATGATCTGTATAAAGAAGCCATACAAGAACTATTTGAAAGTGATGATGCAATCAAAATCATTAAACTAAAAGATATCTATGAAACAATGGAAACTGCATCAGACAGATGTGTAGATGTTGCAGATGTCATTGAAGATATCGTTCTAAAATATACTTGATGGTTCTATGATTGAAATAGCAATAGCTGCAATAATCATTGCATTAATCTTTGATTTTGTAAATGGATTCAATGATTCAGCCAATTCTATTGCTACAGTTATTGGAACACGTGTTTTAAAACCAATTCACGCAGTAACTTTATCTGCATCCATGAATTTTGCGGGTCCTTTTGTTTTTGGTGTTGCAGTTGCTACAACTATTGCAAAAGGAATTGTGAGTCCAGATGACATTACTGTTTATATGATTATAGGTGGCTTGGCAGGTGCAATTGGTTGGAGTACATTATGTACATATTTTGGTTTACCGATTTCTAACAGCCATTCTCTAGTTGGTGGAATTATGGGGGCAGGTATTGCAGGATTAGGTTTTGAAACATTAGTTCTTGGCGGTCTTAGTAAAATTTTTGCAGGAATAGTCATTACTCCGATAGGCGGACTGATTTTTGGTCTTTTACTTACTAGATTAATAATTACAATATTTGCTAATCGTAGACCTGCAGTTGTAAACAAAACTTTTGGTAGATTACAAATAATTTCTTCAGCCTGGTTTGCTCTAACCCATGGAGCAAATGATGGACAAAAAACTATGGGTATAATTATTCTAATTTTGTTTTCAGCTGGAATGATCCCTGAACTTGAAATGCCACTATGGGTAATCTTTGCAGCTGCAACTGCAATGGGATTAGGCACTTTCTTTGGTGGATACAAAGTCATCAAAACACTTGGTGTGAAAATTACAAAACTCAAACCATACCAAGGATTTGCAGCAGAAACTGGAGGTGGATTGATGTTGGCAGTTTTTGCCACATTGGGAATTCCTGCAAGTACAACTCATGCTATTACTGGTACCATTATGGGTGCTGGTACTGCACGAAGAAAACGTGCTGTGCGTTGGAAAGTAGGTAGGCAAATTGTTTTTGCTTGGATTATTACTATTCCTGGTAGTGCCGTACTTGGAATTGCATTTACTTATGTGATTCATCTGTTTGTTTGATTTTTGACAATACCTTGGTTTTTATTTCAGCAATTTTTTTTTGAAATATTCAAATGGAAATTTTACAATTAATACAGTCAAATCTTCTTACCCCGATAATTCTGTTCTTTTTGTTTGGAACTATCGCTGCCAGAATAAAGTCTGATTTAAAAATCCCTGAAGCAATTTCAGAATTTTTGCCAATCTATCTTCTTGCAGCAATAGGGCTTCATGGCGGAATAGAGATGAGAAATACTGGATTTGAGAACATGCTAATCCCCATGGTTGTTGCAATTGGAATTTCGCTTTTGTTTACTTTAAATCATTATCAAATTTTGAGAAGATTAGGAAAATTCAATCTCTTTGATTCGTATGCATTAGCATCAACTTATGGTGCAGTAGGTGCAGTAACTTTTTCTGTTGGTTTGTCGTTTCTCAAGAACCAAGGTGTCACATCTGAAGGATATCTTGCAGCTATTCTGGCAGTATTGGAACCTGTCGCCTTTATCATGGCAATATTTTTGACAAACATGGCAGTTGCAAAACAAATTCGTGCAAAAAAACAGTCTTTCACAAATGATGATGTGTCTGATATTGATATGGGGATGCAAGCAACAAAGACAAAACTTTCTCAGGTATTACATGAATCAATTACTGGTAAGGCAATAGTCATTCTACTTGGATGTATTGTTATAGGTTACATCATTGGTGAGGATGGTTTTAGCTCAATCAAAATTGTATTTGATGAGATGTTTACAGGAGCCATTGTTATTTTTATGATTGAGATGGGAATTATTGCTGGTCAAAGACTTGATGATCTCAAAAAAGTTGGTGTTTTTCTTATTGCATTTGCCATAATTATGCCGACCTTTAATGGAATTATTGGTGTTTTAGTTGCAACTGTAATGGGATTGAGTTTGGGTGGTGCAGTTATGTTTGGATTGCTTTTGGCTAGTGCATCATTTATTGCAGCGCCTGCTGTATTGCGTCATGCAATCCCGGAGGCAAAACCAAGTCTCTACATTACATCTGCATTAGGAATTACATTTCCTTACAACATTATCGTCTTACTGCCTATCATGTTTATTGTCTCATCTATCGCACATAATGTAGAAGGATCGATAGACTTATTCCATTACATCACACAGGACTGGATATGAAACTCTATAACGTAAAATTACTTACCATTACTTGCGAAATTCTTGCACAAAAAAATATCATTGAAATTTTAAAAAAACATGACATTACTAGATATACAACTTTTGAAGTAGAAGGAAATGGAGCACGTGGTTTACGTGGTCAAGGTTTAAAAAATGAAAAAAATGTTAAAGTTGAAGTAATTATGAGAAAAGACAAATTATCTGATATCGTTGAGGAGATCTCAAGAACAATGTTTGCCAATTTTGCTTTAGTACTTTATGTAAGTGATGTTAGCGTAGTGAGAACTGAAAAATTTTAACAGCAAGCATCCTCAGAACATAGAACTGGAATTTTCTTACTTGTCTTTGTGACATTTGATATTAGTTCTGATAATTGATTGTTTGAAATTGTATACATTGCTTTTTTTCCTTCATCTCTTGATTTAACGATCCCGCATTTCTTCAATGTTTTTAGATGATGTGACACTAGAGGTTGGTCTTTTTTTAACTTCTTAACAAAATCATTTACGCATAGTTCCTTGTTTTTTTGTAATAATTCTAAAATCTCAAATCTTGTTTCATCACAAATACACTTTAAAAGACTAATTCCATTCATATCAATTTAAATTTATATAAACTAATATTTATATTATTTCTGTGATTAATACTACAAATATCCTATTTGTGTGCGTAGAAAATGCTGGACGAAACCAAATGGCTGAGGCATTTTTCAAAAAATATGCACCAAAAAAATTCAATGCCATTAGTGCTGGAACAATTCCTTCATCTCAACTAAATTCTCTATCTGTTAAAGTCATGAAAGAGATTGAAATTAATCTTGATGATAAACAACCAAAACTATTGTCAACAAATATGATTGAAAATTCATTTAAAACTATCAACATGGGGTGTCTGGATAAAGAATCTTGTCCATCATTGTTTGTAAAAGATACACTTGATTGGAATATTTCTGATCCAAAAGAAAAATCAATAGATGAGGTACGAAAAATTCATGATAAAATCAAAACTGAAGTGATGAATCTAATTGAATCTCTTGAGGAATACAACTAATGACCTATTCTAATTTACAAATTTTTGTTGTAGAGTTGATTGGAACTTTTATTCTTGTACAGTAGATGGGAAAGTAACTCAAATTAGATCAGAAACTATCAATTATTCAATCAAATTATTCCGATAGAAAAAGCTTGATGATAGTGTATCATTTTATCAAATGTGAATCACAACTCATTTGATACC
>JACERO010000030.1 GCA_013911135.1 Candidatus Nitrosopumilus sp.
CAAATTGTTATTAGTTGATAGAGAGTTTTTTACAGCTGGAATAATTTCTGTGATAAAACAAAAACACTTGAAATTTCTAATGCCTGCAAAAAAGACTCCAAGAATTAAAGATGCCATTTTACAATATGTTAATGGAGATAGAAAATCAATTTCAAATTGTATGATACAATCCGCATCAGGGCATGTCGAGTCATTTACTCTAGTCATTTTACCAAACAAGAATGCAAGAAAAAAATCAAATCTTACAGACCAGTACATTACATTTGCAACAAATATTTCACCAAAAGAAATATCACACAACATACAATCCATTCCAACTGATTACAAGCAACGGTGGGGAATAGAGACAGGTTATGCCTGCATAGGAAGATTCAGACCAAAAACTATAGTTCAAACCAATCCATAAGGTTGCTATACTTTTACTATTCATTAATTTTGTACAATGCATGGATTATTACAAATTTGATAATATCTGAAGAATCGGATATACAAAATTACAAACCAATCATATCAATTGAAACTCTCAAATATTTCTTTGTGAAAATGATTGTGTATTATTTTAGAAATAACAAAAATAATTATTTCCTAGAATGTGTAATTTGATGTACTTTCCCATCTACTGGTATTATCATCAAATGTTTACAAAATGATCTGTTTTAGGATGAGTTCTTAATAAAGTGATTCCATTGAAAAAATAAAATCAAATTTTCCTTTGTAATTCCAAGATTCAATATCAGTATGAACAAATAATTCTTTATTATTATCTACTTTCTTTCCAGCTTGAATAATCATATTCTTGCTAATGTCAATCCCTATGGATTTTTTACAATTATTTTTTTTAGCGATTTCTCTTACAACCCATTCATTTCCACATCTAACATCAAGGAATGTAAATGGTTTATCAAATACTATTGTCTGTAAAAATTTTGAAACATTACTTCCATGCTCACTTTCCATTAATTCTGCTCTACCATTTTGAGCCCATTTATCAAATATTTTTTTAACATCATTCATGATTTTTGGTTTTTTTTGTTTCCATTATAATCTTCGTCTTACTGAGCTTTGAGCTGAACAACTTCTACGTGTTGCTTATATCCAATTTTCATTAATTTAATTTGAAACAAATTGCCTGATGAATCATGCCGAAATTGTGGCGGAAAATTAATTGATAATACTAAATGTCCTCAATGCATGAAACCAAATAGCATGATTTGTATAGAATGTGAACTTTGTACCCTAGAGCAATTTCATTCCACTTGTATGTCTCAGAAAACATATCATGCCAACACTGCGTCATCAATCAAGTCAGACAACTACTCTTTGTTAGTTGCTCTGGCTTGATAATATCTAATTCAAGATATTTCTCGTATCATAGCTACCTAAGTTTTAAGTAAGGTAGGCGTCGATTTGGATCCTTGTGAAACAAATTCCTGTTGTTTTAAGCCTAATTGTTCTTCTTTTGATGCCTGTATATGCTTCTGCCCAAAGTTCTGATAGGATCACAATTCTTGAAACTTTTGGTAATTATGACCGTGTGGTGAACCTCTATTCATTTATGGCCAAGTTGCAAATATCTTCGATGATTCTTTTCTGATACTGCAAATTATCAATCCTCATGGTGATCTATGTCAAATCCAACAACTCATGCCATTGTCAAATGGCGTTTTTATCACAGACGTAATTCCACTAAACGGTAGAATTTGTGGTCTTTCTGGTGAATATGAAATTAAATTATTCTATGGTGATTATTCAAAATCTACTACCTTCAATGTCTCTTCTGGTTCTTTTTCTGAACCAAGCAATGACCAAAAGATTTCTTTAGCACAAAACTTGGTATCTTCACATGCATCATTAATTAGTGAAACGCTTGATATCACCTCCCCGATATCAAATCAAACTTCTAATAATTTGTCTGATATGGAATTTACTTATGTTGATTTGTGGGATGAATTTTTTGTAGATGATTTGATTATTGAAATAGATCCATTAATTCGACCTGCAGTATCTTCTTCATTGGATTCAGTCCAGCAATTATTGAACAATGATGAGATATCTTTTGATATTGCAAAATCTATTGACAGAATAATTTTTGCAGCAGTGTTTTATTATGAAATTGGTGACAAAATAAAAGCAATTGATTTGTTAACTGATGCATTTGTTGATATTAGAAATGTCAATCCTGAAAAAGTCACTAATCAAAGAACTCCAACATTTGATGAATTAGAAGATACACTACTAAACTTGATGAAGAAATCTGATACAATAATGAGCAAAAATGTAAAACATGAAGTTGGATTTATCTTTGCTCGAGGAACTGCTCCTATTTACTCTGATGAAATTACTGAACTCATTGACATGCTTTCAAAATCAAGATATCTTGATATTGTTTCAAGAAAGCAAAGTGATCTTTACAGACTTGTACAAAATGATTGGGAATCACTCAAGCCTTCTTTGATTAACAAAGACTCCATCGAAGAATTAATTGAATCAAAGACACGTGTCTCTGAATTACATAAAGCATCCATCCTTTTACGAGAGCTAGATGGAGTTGAAAGATTCATTTCTTCTGATTCTGAAGAAAATAACGACCTTGCAAATCTGATTATGCCTGATTGGGATGATTTAGAATCTAATTTGGCATTAGCAACTTCAGTTGAAGATATTTTGGAATCCGAATCTGAAATTTATCAAATGGTTCAGATTATAGATATTTCATCAAGAATTAGTAAGAGTGTTGAGATTTCACAAACAACTGACACTGATTCACGTCTTGCATCTGATTGGAAATTACTTTTAGAAAGAGTTGAAAATGCCAAATCTGTAGATGAAATTTTAGAAATCATTTCAGAGTTTGATCAATCCATGACTGAACTAAGGGAGAAACGAAATCCTTTGGTTGTTTTAGAATTTCAATACAAGACCATGAAAGAGAAAGCTGAACTTCAAGCAGACTATGAAAATCTATTTTTGATTGATAATGCCTTGAAAATTTTAGACACTGCAAAACAAATGGAATCTGGAAATCCATCAATTACCAGAATTGATAGAATTGAAGTTTTGTTAACCTGGGTTAGTGAAAAAGCCCCACAAATTAAAACAGATTTGGATTCTTATAATAAAGATGCATTTAAAATTCGTGCTAGTGATGTTTTACAGCGTCAAAATCTCTTGAAAACTTAGTTGAATTGAGTCTAACTAAGAATCGATTCTTACCAAATTATATTGAATTTACTGAAAAATTTAATGAAAAAATTGATGATGTACGAGATCTTGTAATTAAAAATGATCTTGATCAAGCTGATGAATTAGTTCGTGATTTGTTTGGTGAATGGACTCTTGTTTCACAGGCATATGTGGATGATCCTTATGGCTCTGATGTTGGTTATACTGTAGATGAAATCAAACGTATAGATTTCCGTAAAAAACTAGAGGCATTTTCAAGTATGGTATCTACTTTCTATAATAGTGAATTTTCTGCACACGTAGATGGCTATAATGAATTGATGGATGATGCCTATGACTTAATTGATATTGCAAACTTTATTGATGCTGAATCTAAGATTTTGGAAATTGGTGACTATCTTAGTAAATATTTAGTTCTAGATAATCCTAAGCTTATTTATGATATATCATTTGATGCTGAAAAAGATATTTGGGTAATCAAGGGTGCTACTGACAAACCCGTCTTTGATAGACGAGAAAATTTGTATGTCACTATTTACAATATGGATGGTAGCACTCATAGTAGTTTAGAATTTACTGATACTAAGCAGGGTAACTTTTACACTCAGTGGGTTGCACCCACAGATCCTGGTCTTTATGTTGTTATGTTACAGTATCAAAATTCAAAGGCTACACAGATTGTTCATGTTGAGGATAAAATTGATTATGAGTCCAGTAAATCTGATCTAAATATGGTTGATCTGGCACGTGAATTTGAAGAATTAGAATCATTTGCAAAAGAATTTGGTGGCGATAATTTTGATGAAAATCCTAGATTTGCCTCTGTAATTAATGAAATTAAATTTGGCTTTACTGATAGAAATGCTGAAAGTGTTAATGATAATCTAGATGAACTCAAGACAATAATTGAACGATATCTTCCAATACGAAATCCTGCAGCTCCAATTCAAGCTGAATATGATGGAGATAAACTGGTGATATCTGGCCGTCTTTATAAAATTGTCCAGTTTAGTGAAGATCTTTTTATTGATATCTATGATCAACGAGGTAATCTTGTAGATGAAATTGCTCTGAGAGACGATTCTACAGGATTGTTTAACGAAGTTATATCCAAACCATTTGATTCTGGTGTTTATGTTGTTCAATTACAATATCATAACTTGATAGTAACTGATTTTTTTAATGTACGATGATTAGTTTTTCTCTTTTACTAAATTGAAAAGTTGTCTTACAGCAAGTTTTGGATGACGTGTTGTTAATTTAATCATGTTAGATAATCCAAAATCCGCTTTTATGAAATCAAGAAATTCTTCAACTTTTAATTCCTTGATGATGTCTAGTTCTTTATCCCATTCTTCATCTGATAGAGCAATCCATTTATTCTGAACTTTCCCTGCAGCGTTGATTTTTGATTCAATTTCTTTTTTCCAGTTTTCTTCGTATGGATAAAGTGCAGATTCGTCGGTCTTTCCAGATTTTATGGCCTCTGATGATACTTTTCCTGCCACTCTTCCAAATTTTATTGCATATCGAATTCCTTCTAATACTAGTGGATTTGCTTGTCCAGCTGAATCTCCAACAAGTATCAAATTGTTAAAGACTGTTTTTCTTGTTAATCCATCATTTGGAATTAATCCATAGTGAAATTCTATTGGTGTTATTTTTCCTAATTTTTTAATTGGGCCTGGTTTTGTTTTCATCAACTCTTCGAGTCTTTGTGTTGGGTCTACATCTGATTCTGGTTTCCCTACCCCTACTCCAATCCTTACAATGTTATTTCCTAAAGGAAAAATCCATGCATATCCTGCAGGTGAATATTGTTGTCCTACCATTAACCACCATGTTTCAGAATCTACATTCTCTACTTTTACTTCATATTCAGCTCCTGCTCCAAATCTTTTCCATTGAGTAACAAAACCCATTGCTTTACAAACTGTTGAAGGAAATCCACTTGCATCAATTACAACTTTGGAATGAAATGTCGTCTTTCCATTAGGACCCGATCCTCTCACTCCTATAATATCACCTTTCTCATTTTTGATAACCTCATTGACATTAATTTTAACAAAAATATCTGCTCCATCTTTCTCTGCTTCATGTGCTAACCATCTGTATGTCTTTCTTACATCTAATACTGCGGCTCTTGGAATTGAATCACTGATGGTAATTTCATTATTTGGTGAACAAAACGAAAAATTTTTGATTGGATTAAAACAGTCATCTGGAATTCCAAATTCTTTGATACTCTGAATCCATGTGACTCCACTAGTTCTAACTGTTTCTGCAATTGAATTTTCTTTTTCAAGTATTGCTACTTTAATTCCATTTTTTGCAGCTGTTAATGCTGCAGATGATCCTGCTGGACCTCCTCCAACAACAACTAAATCATAATAGTACTCTTCTGACAATTAACTTGAATCAGCAGACCTAGGATATAATTTTGAGGTATGTAATAGAAATTATTTTTTCAAAATAGCAGTGCCTGCTCTATCTGTTTCTCTTTCTGAATCAAAAGTTTGCATGTGTTGCGGATCTCTGTGCATGAAACTGTGCGTTTCTCCTTCTTTTTTTCTACAGAATTTTGAATGAATTGTCTCTTCTATCTTTAATGTTGTTTCATTTTCGTGAAATAGGCGTTTTCCACAATCAGGACATATGATTTCAGGCATGAATTCATTTTGTATCAAATCTATTTAGATGTTTCAGACTACGTCATAAAAATTGTGTATTTCAAATATTTGTGAACCGAAACTTTAGATGTTTAGGAATTCATTATTTCTTATGGATGAATCTGAAATCTCATCTTTTGTAATGTGGTCTGTAGTTACTGGAATTGTTATGATCATTACTGGACTAAGTTATCGTGTATATTTGAGGAAAAAGAATCATGAGATCCCTCCATCTTGAAAAAAAGGGTTTACATGGGCTTGCAATTGCTGAAAGCTTCAGACAAAATTCCCAAAAATCTGTCTTTTCTGGAATTGTAATGCACCGAGATTTTATCATTGATGGATTTGTCTTTGGAAGTGCAACTTTAGAAGGCGATGATGCAACTGATACGATATTGAAGATGTATGCTGATCTTCAGAGACCTGATATCAGTTATGTCTTGATTTCTGGTTTGATAGTATCTATGTATAATATCATAAACATCAAAAAATTATATGATTCTCTTAAAATTCCAATAATTGGAATATCTTACAATGATTCTTTTGGAATTGAAGCTGCACTTAAACATCATTTTCCAAATTCATTTGAATCAAAAATTTCTGCATACCTGAAATTAGGTAAACGAAAAAAAATTACTCTAAGTACATCTCATAATATTTTTGTTAGAAAAGAAGGTTGTACTTTAGGTGATGTAAAACATCTTTTAAATGAATTAACGTTGCATGGTTCTGTTCCAGAACCTATACGCGTATCACAATTACTTGCAAAAACATTACTTTTGAAATGATTATCCTTCTGAGGCTGTTTTACCGCCATCAACATTTAGAAGTTCCTGTAACCCAATTTGCTTCATCAGATGCTAGATAAAGTACTGCATTTGCAACATCTTCTGGTTCTCCTATCCTGGCAAGTGGTAATCTTTCTTCTAATACTTTTCTTGCTTGAGGATCATCCAGATATGGCTTTATCATTCCTGAATTGATAATCCCTGGATTGACACAATTACATCTGATATTTTTTCTTGCATATTCTATTGCAATTGATTTTGTAAACATCGAAATTACTGCTTTTGTGGCAGAATATACTGCCAAATGAACTCTTGGAATTGCTCTTTCACTTGAGATGGAACCAATATTTACAATTGCACCACTCTTAACATCTGACATTTTTAAAAGCACAGCCTTTGTCATATGAAATGCACCTAACAAATTTATGTCAATGAGTTTTTTAATTTCTGAATCTTGCATCTTGTGAAAATGTACTGGATCATTAATTGCTCCTGCACTATTCACTAAAATATCGATTTTACCATATGTGTCCATAATTTGATTTACAGCTTGTAACACTTGTGATTCATCAGTCAAATCACATGTTATTGATACAGTTGCTTCCTCATTTCCTATCTCTTTTCTGGTTTTCTCTAATCCTTCTAGATTTCTTGCAACTAGAACCACTTTAGCACCTTCTTCTGCAAATCTCTTCATAATTCCTTTGCCTATGTCACTTGATGCTCCTGTAACGATAGCAACTTTGTCGTTTAATCGCATAAAATCATATTATTGTCATAACTTACAGAATTTTTGTTTAGTTCCATTCGTAAATTTGATTTTATTTGAGCTCATTAATTTTTTTGATGTATTCAATAATTCCAGTGTAATCTATGTCTCCAAATCCATCTTTGATAGCATTTTCATACACTTCATCTGCTTTTTTGATCATTGGAAGTTTAATTCCTAAAGATTTTGCAGCATTTGTTATGGTACTAATGTCTTTTTTTAGATTGGCAAGTGTGAATGTTGTATCATATTTACCATCAATCATTTTGTAAGCCTTTTTTTCACTCATTCCTGTTTTGAAATATGTAGAGTTTAAAATTTCAAGAAAAATTTTTGGATCTACATTTGATTTTTTGACAAAAGTAATCCCTTCAGATAATGCAAGTGCAAGCATAGTTATTTGTAGATTCATGGCTAGTTTGATGGAGTGTGCTACTCCACTTTCTCCTAGAAAAAATATCTTACTTGCAATCTTTTCAAAAACATTTTTGCAATGATCAAAAATTTCTTTGTTTCCTGATGCCATCATAACTAAATTACCTGTTATGGCAACATTTGGCCCTCCCATTACCGGGATATCTAATTTATGTATATTGTGTTTCTGAAATTCTTTTGTAATATTTTTAGACTCTGTTGGGTCATTGGTACTCATATCTGCAACAATTAGTTTCGCATGATTTCCTTCTATGATTCCATCTCTTTCAAATGAGATTTCTTTTACTGCCTTTGCATCTTTTACTATTGTAATGACTAATTCTGAATTTTCTGCAATCTCTTTTGGTGATGTTGCAACTCTGGCTCCCTTTTCTTTTACCTGCATTGTTTTTTCTTTTGTTCTATTGTATACTGTTACTTCAAAACCTGAATCTAGTAAATGTAAAGCAATTGCATTTCCTAACATCCCGAGTCCAATAATTCCTACTTTAACCATCTTTATTGATTCCATACAATTGTAAATTAATGGCGTTCTTCATTTTGAATCTCCCATTGTTCATTTCTGAATCTTGATACTGTAAATTCTAACTGTCCTATTGTTTTATCGCCTTTTTTGACTTTTGCAAAATCCAATTTTTTCATTCTAAATATTTTTTCTTTTGGTTTGTATCCTCCTTCAATAATTTTTATCTTAAATCTTTTACTTGCTTTGATGATCAATTTTCTTGCAATTTGTACATTACCCATCCATGAAAACATTTCAAAATCCCCAAAATTTTCAGTAGAAATTTCATAACTATATAACCTTGCTTCGAGTTTTTTGCCTTGAGATTTAGATTTCTCATTTAGCCATGTTATGACTTCTTTTCCATAACCTTTCTCAATACCAAAAGTTTCTGAATTTCCCATACCATCAAGTTTCTATATAGAACCATAATAATCATTTTCAAATCATTGTTAAACTAAAATAGAGATTTAACCATGAAATTTCATGATTACAATTGATTGCAAGGATGTTTTATCAATAAAAAATGAATTAGTTGTTTATGTGTCTGATGAAGTTGTAGCTATTCCTACTCTAAAGCATCATCAATTTACTCTGTCTACTTTTGATGATGATGAGATTATTGATACTGATGCCGTTGTTACTTCAATTAAGGGATTTCTAAACTCAATTGGAGAGGGTACAAATTTTGCTGTAATCTTTAATAATGATACAATAAGCATCAAAGCAATCTCTGGTAAAACTATAGAACGTGATGCTGCCCCTCAATCTGATATGTTTTCATGTACTCATTGTGGATTTGTAACAAGATACGAAGTTGAACTTAATGTTCACATGCGAATACATTATCTTTGAATCTATTTGGAAATTGTGTTTTTTTCATTTTTGATACATCTAGAATTATTAAAAAATCTAAAGTGGAACTTTTCTGGTATTTTAAAATGTAATTTTATACATGTTAGTTTTTAGTAGGATCTTTATAAGCACTAATCACACAAAACAACTGTGAACAAACCCTCAAAAAATAATGTGACAAAGATTTACTGTACTAAATGTGATTTAATTTTTGAATCACGAGAAAAATTTGAAAAGCATTTTGATAGACATTCATCAAAAGTCATTTGTGAGGTCTGTCCTGTTGATACTGTCATCGCAAAATTTGTGAATATGTTTAAACGAAACTCTTCTCGTAATGTGGAGTAAGTTTTTTTAACCAATTTTTGCTGTTTTAGATTATGAACAAAAAAGGCATAATTATAGGCGTCATCGTTGTTGTAATTATTCTTGGAATTGCTACTTCATACTCCTTGTCTCCATCTGAAACTCTAAATCTTGATATGGGGCGAACACATGGTACAATTTCTACTGCTATGGGCTCACCAATTTTAGGTGATCCCTCTGCGCCAATCACTATTGTTGAATTTGGTGATTATCAATGTGAACGATGTTATGAGTGGTTTCATAATACAAAACCCACAATAGTTCAAGATTATATTGATACTGGAAAAGCAAATCTGGTGTTTGTTGATTTGGCATTTTTGGGAAAAGATTCTCCAAAGGCAGCTCAGGCATCATATTGTGCTGAAGATCAAGGGATGTATTGGGAATACCACGACATTCTTTACAATTTTCAAGAATCAGTTGATGGTGGTTGGGCAAATTCTGAACGACTCAAAGCTTTTGCATTTAGCTTAGACCTTGATATGGTTCTGTTTGAAAGTTGTCTTGATTCTGAAAAATATTCTAAACGTGTACAATACAATATACAACAAGCAAGAGAAAATGGTGTAAAGGGGACTCCTGGATTCTTCATTGTAGGTCCTAATGGACAAGAAAAAATCGGTGGAGCACAACCATTTTCAGTCTTTAAGAATATTTTGGATTCTATGATCTAAATGGTATACCCAATCAAATTCGTATACTCTAATTCTAAATATGTCCTCTTGGCATCTGCAATTTTTGTATTGATGACTATTGGTTTATTGATACTGTCTGAGTATATCTTCTTAGAACCTTATGTAATTGCTCATCTTCCTTCTGGAAGTGAGTTAAGGTTTGTCCTTATTGTAATACTTTCGGCATTATCTGCATTTGTTATTCCAATGAATATATTCAGGATAAATGTCCTCAAAAGTTCAAAACAAAAAATGGGTGGAGGAATTTTTGGTTCAATCATTGGAACTATTGCTGGTGCATGTAGTTGTGGACCCATTGGATTTGCAGTAATCTCTACATTTGGTTCTGTTGGGGCTACTGCTACTGCATTTCTAACAAATTATGAAATTCCAATTCGAATAATTGCTATTGTAATTTTGACTGTTACATATTTTACAACTGTAAAATCACTCAAAGTTGATTGTAATTTCGATTCTTAATTGTAACACATTAAAAATTATTAATTAAACGAACATTTGAAATTTTTTCGATCAGGTCATTAGCAACATATGGTTTACTAATCATCGAATGTACAGTTTTGTATTTTGCAATTTTTTCTATTCTTTGGTCTAAACTACCACTAACTACAATCACTTTAGCATTGGGATCTACTTTGTAATCTCTTCTATTGCATAGTATCCATCATACTCTGGCATCATTAAATCTAATAAGACTACGTCCGGTTTGTATTTTTTATATAATTCAACTACATCTTTTCCATTATATCCAACTACACTTACTTCAATTTTCTTTAATTTCATCAAGAACTTTATGGATTCTACCTGCTCTATATCATCATCAATTATTATTATTCTGACCATACCACATGCCCAAATACTATATGGTATGAAGTTACTTAACTATGATCATATGCACTATGAAGATTTGTCTATTATTTCAGCGTTCAATCCTGATTATGTCTGTTATGGCATTATGTAGTCGTTTGTTCTGGGTGCGTCCATGTAAAATTGAACTAATTTGGATATCTGATTCAAAAGTATATTTTTGTATTAATAATGCACCAAATAGGCAAACTTTTGCAACCTTGAGATGTATCTTCGAGTCATTTGAATTATTATTGTGACAGTCATTTATGTTCCAATTAGGCTTAGTAGGAGAGATCCAGAGGCTGATGAAATTGAAGATGCAGAAGATTAAGCATCTTTTTCCCAATTTGTATAAACTAATGAATTTTCAAACCTTGAAAAGTTGAGATATTTATTTGCCATCTTTTAGGTTAAACATGATGCAGAATTGGAATCTTATATTTGGAATTATAATTATTTCTAGTCCGATTCTTTTTGCAATGATTGCATTTCCAGATTCTATATCTTGGAGTTGGAATGAAGGACGAGGAGGCTATCTTTTTGCACTAGTCTTTGTCGTAGCTGAGCTCCTTGGTCTCAAAATTGTTATTTCAAAAAAACGATTGCTTGTAGTTATTCCTATGGCAATTATTACCATTTCATATCTGATTTCATTAGAATATGGTTTAAGAGATTACATTATTGAATCTGCGGAACAATTTGGTGTACAATTAATTTATTCTTGGACATGGATGTGGGACTTTGTTGTGATGGCGATTTTTATCGTTGTTGCATTGCATATCTTCTTTGGGACGCGCTGGATTCGGATTGCACCTGCAGGACCAATATTTCTAACTGGAACTGCAATAATTCTTTCACTTGATGCATTTTTCCCATATGATACTCTTGGTCCATTACAATACGTTGTTCCCTACTTTATTCAAGCAAATGTGTGGTTGATTACAGTACTTGATCTTGGAACTGCAGTAGCTAAAGACAATGTCATGTTTCTACGTGGTGAACATGGTTCGATAGCTCTTCAGGTATTTTGGCCATCTGCCGGTGTACACAGTATAATAATTTTCTCTTTAGTAATTGGTGCATTCATGTTAAAACTGAATATTCCTAGAAACAGAAAAGCTATGTATTTTGTTTTAGGAATTATTGGTACAATTATTGTTAATTTAATCCGAATTTTCTCCTTATCTTGGTATGCTCTAAAAGTTACTACAGATCCTGCTGCATGGGAAGAATTTCACCAAATTGCAGGTGAAATTATGTTTTTACCTTGGCTGTTTGCATTCATTCTAGTTGTAATTCTGATAGAATCTAGACGTCTAAAAAAGTTAGAATCTAAAGGCCAAAACCACACCTAAAAATAGTTTGTAATATCACTTTGTCCTTGAATTTCTGAGAGTTCAGCAACTTTAACCCCTAATCTTCTAATTGTGATTGTTTGGTTTTCTAGAGCTTCTTTTAGTAGCTGATCAGCATTTTTTTGCAATTCCTCAAGATCTGAAGTTAGATTTCTTAGCATTCTTGATTTTGATTTGTTTGATAAATCTGATTGAACAAAGTGTACTCCAATTGATTTGAACATCTTATTGTTTTTCTTAACAACGTCATAGACTTCCCTACATAACTTTGTCAGATTATCTGATAAAAATTGATATTCTTTTGAATCTTTTTTTAAAGTTACAATTTTACTATATTGTATTCTGTCTTCTCTCTTTTTAACTGGTTCATTATCTATTCCTCTTACTGCGTTGTAAATGTGAGTTCCACTTTTTCTTCCAAATTCTTTATTCAGTGTAAAAATATCTAATTTTTTCACATCTTGAATTGTTTCAAGATTCATTTCTGAAAATCTTTTTTCAGTCTTTTTTCCAATCCCTGGTATTGTTCTTATTTTTAATGGTTCTAGAAATTCATTAATTTTATCTGGAAATATAGTTGTAAGTCCATCTGGTTTTTTAAAGTCTGATGCTATTTTTGAAATCAATTTGTTTGGTGAAATTCCAATAGAACAACTAAGTTTTACCTTGTCTCTAATTGAATTTTTAATTTGTTGAGCAAGATGACTTGCTTTTTTAAAATCCCCCTCTATTCTTTTTGTTACATCTAAATACGCTTCATCTTTTCCTACATATTCAAAAATATCTGCATGGTCTTTCATTATCTCCATTACCTTTTCTGACATTTCAAAATAGTAATCAAAATCTACTGGTAAGAATACTGCATCTTTTCTTTCCTCAAGTTTTTTTTTTGCAAAAATTATTGGTATTCCTGATTTGGCTCCATATTTTCTTGCAGTATAGTTAGCTGTGGCAATAGCCCCACTATCCCCTCCTCTATCTGAAAAGACACAAACACATACTGGTTTTGATCTTAATTCAGGAGATCTAATCTCTTCACATTGAGCATAAAAATAATCAAAATCTATGTGGAAAACTACTCTTGTTTCCAATACCTTTCTGTTCTCTTTTGATTATTACTATATTGTGTATTCATCTATAGTACTAATCTGACGTTTTTGGCAATCTCATTGTAAAAATACTAGGCGGAGAAGTTACTGAAATTGTGCCTCCATGTGCATCTATTATTGATTTAACACTTGCAAGTCCAAGGCCAGTTCCTTGCTGTTTAGTGGTAAATAATGGCTCAAAGACTCTATCCAGATTTTCTTCTGGTATACCCTTACCTGAATCTTGTATTTGAATTACTATCTCATTCGTACTTTCTATTAGTTTTATTTCTAATGTCCCTTTACCCTCAATAGATTGAATTCCATTTAAAATAAGATTGACAAAAGCAACTGAAAGTTTCTTCGTGTCACACTTTAATTCAGTATCATTTTTTGGTAGTTTTAACATAATGTTATTTGGAATATATATTGAATCCAAAGCGTCTGTGATTACATCGGACACTTTTGTATTATTTAATCTCAAAGGTTGTTTTCTTAGATATTCTATTACTTCGTCAATTTGATGAGCTATTCTATTTATTGCACGATCACATCTTTCCATTGATTGTTCAAACATCTTTGGATCATCTTTTTTCAGCTTAAGATTTTCAAGTGTATTTTTTATCACACTGAGAGGATTTCTCATATCATGTGCAAGTCTTGATGCCAGTTTCCCTATGGCTGAAAATCTTTCTTTTTTCAAATTTTCTTCAGTACGAACAAGTTGGATTTCTAATTCGATTTTTTCTTCAAAATATTTTTGTAAACTTTTAACAACTAAAAATATCAAGAAAATATGTATGATGATACTCACTATAGCTAAAATTACTAGTGTTTGTATTATTACAAAAGATTCATCTTGAGAATATCCTGATAAAGAATTCGTCAAAATTGATGATTTTTCTTGAAGTTCATCTTCAACTGATTCTAGTTTTTGCATTTGCTTATCCGTGATGATATTTCCTGAATCGTGAATTATGGATAGTTCATTGGTGACCGCGGCAAACTTTTGGAAACTGTTTTGAAGTTCATCCCATTCTTTATGAAATTTTGATGGAATTGGTTCTAATTCAAGCATGTTGAAAATTTCGTCATTCATTATGGAGTCTATACTGCCTTTCAAATCATTAAGCGCAAGGGATGGGTTTCCATTAAAAGAATCACCTAAAGAATATTTCTGGATTTCCGTTTTAACCTGTTCTGATAGAAACCCAATATTTCCAACCACATTGATAGAATTACCAATCCTACTGGTTTTGTATTCTATGCCTGATATTATAAGCGCAAAAGCAATTATCAGAGAAATTTGCATTATGATAACTATTGAAATTTTTATCTGTGTTTGCTTCTTAGAATTCATTTTTCATTTATTTTGTTGTTTGATATATAATACTTTATTTGATTCATATGCTATCTTTGTCTAAATAAAAATTTATTCTCTGGATATCTTGTTATGAAACTACAAATATATTTTTAGGCTGTTATACTTTTTCCTGTCATTACCTTTTTAGGCATTCTAATACTGTAAGTAGTACCAACCCCAACTTTACTTAACACTTGTATAGTTCCTTCATGTTGTTCTATAATGTTTTTACAACTAGCTAATTCTAATCCTGTTCCTATCTGCCTTGTAGTAAATAATGGCTCAAATATTTTTGGAATTATATTGTCTGGAATCCCTGGACCTGAATCACTGACTTGAATCAACATAAAATTACTTTCACTTTCCTTTGGAAGCTGTAATTTCTATCACACTTTCTTTTTTATTTATTGCCTGAATTGCATTCATAATTAAATTAACAAAAACAACTTGTAATTTTATTGGTTCACAATATATGCTTACTTCATCTTTAGGTGTATTGATTGTTATGTTAGATGGAATCATGATTTGTTCCATTGATTCTTTTAAAATTTTTGATAAAAAAATATTTTGTTTGTCAAGTGGGCTTTTTCTAATAAAATTAAGTACATCTTTTATTTGATGCTCCATGCGTTCGATTGCATGTTCGTGCATCTGCCATTTTTTCTTAATTGAATCTGGAGGTAACGTTTGCGAAAAATTTTTCAAAATTTCAGATGATGTTTTTATAACGTTTAAAGGATTTAACAGATCATGGGCTATACGTGCTGATAGTTCTCCAATTGCAGAAAGACGTTCTGATTTTACAAGTTCCTGGGTTTTTTCTTTTATTTCTAATTCTAGTTTATCACGATGATTTGCTATTTCATTTTTTGTCTTTTCTAGTTGCATCATACTATGCAATAATTCATGATTGATCTGATCTACTATATTTTGGTCTTCTTTGAATTCTTTGATTTTGGCTATAAGCAAGTCCACCATTTTCTCATCTGTCATTTCACGCATGAAGAAATATGGACTATTGCTCATGCTATGTGATTATTCATTATGTTAACGAATTCGTGTATGTTTGGCATGATCAAACTTCTCATAATATTAAAAAAAAATCTAAATTAGTGTGATTCATCTAAATACTTCCCAAATTTACTCTTCTCATGGATTATCCTGTTTCCGCAGATGAAAATGGTGTAAATTTAAAACCTGAGAAAATGGAAAAAGAAAAACTCTATCATTGTATATTCAAAAACAAGGCATTTTTGATTTTCAAAGATTCACAAGATGTCTTAAATTGTTATGAAATTGAACAAGAGGATTTAGTGGAACAAATTAGAAAATGTACTCATGATGATGAACTTGAAAAATTATTTGAAGGCTATATAGAAGGACAAAATCTTAAAAATTAAATAAAAGTGAGAGAAGATTTTGTTATAAAAGGAATTTAAAATTGAGTGACTCTAACAAATCAAAAGATGCAGAAGATATTTTATCCGAATTTGATTCTCGAACTAAACCTGAACCAACACCGAACCTGAACCAACACCAGAACCAACACCAGAACCAACACCTGAACCAACACCTGAACCAACACCTGAACCAACACCTGAACCAACACCAGAACCAACACCAGAACCAACACCAGAACCAACACCAGAACCAACACCAGAACCAACACCAGAACAAACTTCT
>JACERO010000009.1 GCA_013911135.1 Candidatus Nitrosopumilus sp.
TTTTTTGCATGGCTCAAATGTGGATTTCATAGAACTGCAATCAGATACGAGAAGAATTGTGATAACTATCTTGGATTTGTTTACTTGGCATCAATTCTGATGTATTGGAGGGTTTTAGGATGAGTTGGTAGTATTGCGTACAGAAATAATTCATAATCTTACTATGGATTATGAATCATCCTCTTTGAAGGTCTAAAAGAGTAGAACTCTTTATGAATCTCTTATGAAAAAATCATGATTATGAGGAAGGTTTGGGTAATTATTCCATTTGTTTTATTCAGTATTATTGGAATTGCTGTACTTGGTCAACTTTCTGATCAAGAAACTACAAAAGAGTATACCAACAATGCAATGGAACGAAATCTTTCCGATGATGTTAAACTAAATTTTCTTAAAGAACCAAATAATATTGCAGCAATTAGTACAGGATATTATTCTCTTCCAGCAGTAGTTTCTGATCCATTTGTGTTAATGGATGATGATGGGTATCATCTGTTTTATTCCAATGCGTTTTGCTATGATGGTATCTCCTATCTGTACACCCATGATCAAAATGATCTTAATACTGGTTGTGATATCTACAAAGGATTATTCACAATAGGTTATGCTTTTTCATCAGACAAAGGAATAACATGGGAGTTTAGAGCAGAACCAGTAATTTTGAATGGTGTTGCAAAATGGGACCAACAAATTGAGATTGCAAATATTGTTAAAGTAGATGATGAATTGGTAATGTTTTACAGTGCGTATGGTCCTGAAAACTATGGACGGTATCAAATTAGTGCAGCTAACTGAATTTGAATGGTGAGACAATTTATCAAAAATTGATGATTGATAACACAATGTTTGAAAGAATTAATCCCCAGGTTCCACTAATTCCTGGAAGTTCATTAGGACATTTTGATATGAATACTCAAGAACCAAGCATAATTTACAGGAATGGAAACTTTGAGGTGTATTATGTAGGATTAGAATTCAATAAAGATATTCCTCTTGATAATTTACAAGATTTAGCTGGACTTCTAGGAGTTGATTTAGGTAAAGCAGTTTTTGATAGAGATTATAATCTTATCAGCAGAACTCCAACTCTATTACTAAAAGGAATTAACACAATCGAAGTCAACGAATTTAATTCAAAGGATTGCATGTTTTATACTACTTTTGGAGATAATGATGGTGTTCATGGAGGCGAAGAGATCGCATATAGAATTTCAAATGATCAAGGAAAAACATGGTCCGATGAGACAATAATACTTTCAAAGGGAAATGACTATCCATTTAATAATCGAAGCGTTCTGGCATCAACAGTTTTCAATGATGGTAAAGATCTTTACATGTTCTATACCGCATCTGAAGTTGGAGATATCGACATTTGTTATTCTGCGCCACAAGAACGTTGGGGAGTTCCAATTAACAATGAGAGTCAGTGTAATTATCTCACATTGGGTAGAGCAGTTTGTTATGATTGTATGTCATAATCTTAGATAGGATTATGAAGTGTAAATGAGTTTAGAAATTATCTCTGTTACGATTTTGATAGTCATGTCTATCGAAACTAGAACAACAACTACATTTTACGTTACGAATTAGTGTTCCAGCTGGAATAATAATTTCTTTTTCTCAGTCGAGATACATTTCATTGTTTTCACTATCCAATATAGTAAATTTTCTTTTACCACATTCAGGACATTTCTGTGGTAAATCTAATGTCATATGATAATTATGTAATTACTTTCATATGTGTATTTTCATGATTTTCGAATGAATTCTTCATAATCCTATACAAGATTACGAAAGAGTAGAACACTTTATGAACCCCACATTATTTAATTTCAATGACTTATGGTTTGGTATCTAATAGTTATCCCAATTGTTATAGCAATAATCATCAAACTAGTTATTCCATACATCAAGAAAAACCATGTTGATGATACTATGATTTGTGAGATTTGTAGTAGTAAATATAACAAAAAACTAAGAGGGTGTCCTCATTGTGGTGTTGGTAGTAAATAAAAAAAATATTTAGAGAAGAAGAAAATGGTTTTTACTAAATTACCCTATCTAGGATTGATAGTAGCAACTATCATGCTGTTGTACGGAATACTAGGGATAAGCTCGAGTTTACCCTTGTTGATTCTAGTGGGAATACCTTATGGACTTGATAATATGCAGTCATCTGGATTTGTAATTCAGAATTTATTATCAGGTATATTTCTTGTAATTCCTGGCAGTATTTTACTATACAAATCTAAATTGTTTCCCAAGAATGGTTAAGTCCATGTGGGTCCATTTTAATCTCTAATTTAATTCCTAAAATTAAATTTCCATTATTTGAAAAAATTTTCAAGTTTTGCTAGTTATCTTTTCATAAAGTAACTATAATCGTGTCATAAAATATCTTTAAATAATCTGATTATATTCATAGTTTTAGCATGTCTGAAAATATGATTTTATTAACCATACTTGGTATTGCAATTTTAGGAACTTTGGGATTATCTCAAGATGCTTTAGCTGATTCAGCAAATCTCCTAGTCAATCCTACTAACGTGTATGTTACTTTGGCAGATGGAGACAGTGTCTCACCTTCTACCGCTTTAACCATCGATCCATTTGATCCAATATTCACTGGAGAATTAATTTCTGTTAGTGTGTCTGGTGATGGATGTGATGGATTACAATTTACATACGATGGACAATCTTTACCCACTAGTATACCTGTAGGAACAAGTTCAACAATTACTGGTGAATTAGGATTTAGTCATGATGGAATTGGAGAGATGACTAATCTCTTGTGTCTTGTTGTATATGATTCCCCACACTGTTTACTGCTGCAACTACTAGAGTCAATGTTACATTAGAGCCAATCACACCTCCATTAACTGTTAAGGAACAAATAGATAATCTTACAACTCAAGTCAATGACTTTTTGGATGGAAAAGATGCTAAAAAATTAACAAAGAAACTAGACAAAGTCAATAAGGCACTTGACAAAGACAAAATAAACAAAGCATGCAAAATTATGGATAAGTTCATCAAAAAAGTAGACAAATTTAATGCCAAAGATAAACTTGACCAAGCAGAGGCTGATTTATTAAAAGAAACAGTATAGTCAATCAGAATTGATATTGGCTGCAGTTAGAATATAAAATTCTAAATTCATCTATATGCGTCCCAAAATTGCTCAATCTGGTAGGTGAATTCTCGTGGACTTATTTACCTTTCTTGGGACTCAAATCGCCCTCACTAATTTCCATACATAAAGTATTTTCATCACTATTGGTGATTTTGATTTTTACTGCCAAGTAATTCCCTGTCATTTCATGAATTAAGGCAATAAATTTTGAAAATCCAATACATGCTCCATGATGGATGCAGATTTTATGTATTTGATTTTCACTAGTGTGTTTAACTGAACCATATCTTGATGCATTAATCACCAATACCTGCATCAGATTATCAAATTTGAGAAAACTAACTCTTTATGCACTACTCCGCCAACATCTTCTGCTATTTCTTCAATGGTTTTATCATCCATTTTACTAAAAATTTTCTTGACTGCTCGTTTTGTAAGAGAAATTAATTCAAAATCGTCTGCATGTCGATCTAATGCGACATATCTACTCAATACACTGTTGATTAAGGAATTAATACTGATATTCTTTAATTCTGCTTCTTTTTCAATTATTGAAAAAGTGTCTTTAGCTAATCGACAAGAGAAATTCATTGATTTACCGTTTGTTCTATTCTGTTTACTTAACAATCCTAACACATCTTGAATGTAGCGACTTTCTTTGGTATTGAGATCTATATAAAAAATTTAACAAAAATTTCATTTTTGATCCAGGTTTTTATGCTTTGGAATAAAAGCGATCAAATCAACAGGTATATCTTAATTTTAGGCATCATATTCTCTATATTCAAGATTAAAGATCTGTTGATGGCCATTAAAATGACCACACAAAAAGACACAAAAAATGAGTTGAAGATTAGTAAACTCCTTTTTCTTTATTCTAAAATATTGTAAAGAAAAAGAAACTGATTTTAAAAATGACTAAAACAATTTTGTGAATTGTTATCTGTTTTCATATTGTTTATTTTTTTATGAGTTGTGTTTTATTGTAATTTTAATTTGTGTTTGTTTGCATTCTAGTACTTTTAAAAAATAATAAATGAATTTCATAAGTTGAAGGTTTTTCAATAAGAACGAAATGGTAACCGTGGAGGATTTTATTCGTAATTTGTCACATTCAAAATCAGTTTACGTTCTTACTAAAGGACATTTGAATAGATTTCAAAATAATGGAATTGCAAGTTGTGCAAAGTGTCTTAAGGATTTTAAGGAAAATGATATAATTGCAACATCCTCAACATCAAAACGTTATTGCTATAACTGTGCCATTAAGATAAATCTAGTTACTGGAAAAGTGAAAAGAGATCTTCACAATGATGAATTTATTTCAGATATGTTACACCACATAGAATCTATTGGAACAAAATTAAAAATTAATGAAGATATTTACAGATTAGCAGTACTTTTAGTTACTACTGCAATTAAGAATACCAATTATATTTCAAAAAATAAGCTTGGTCTTGCATGTGCTGCAATTTATTTGTATGTAAGATAAAAAAACAATTCATTTTGATTAAAACTTTACCAATATCAAAAAAGACTTTGGAGCAAAATACAAGTTTACTGCAAAAAAATCTAACAAACATAGACATCTACACGTTATCAAAAACAATTCATGGTGTAATGCATTGAAACTAATTAGATGTGGATACTATTTGAAACAAAGCTTTTGTGAGGATTTTTTGTAATGGGTGTTTCTTGCAGCCGTGTTTGTGTTAGGTACAAAGCAATAATGCCTAAAAATATGGGACAATATGCAACAGGTCAAAAACGATGTAATTCGTGTAATGTCTTTCTTAATTGGGATGGTATGCGGTGTCCTTGCTGTAATGACCGACTAAGATTGGCCCCTCGTAGTTCAAAATACAAAGAAAAATTCCTAAAACTAAAAACCACAAAAAAGGAGATCTTGAATGGTTTGTAAAGGAGTTTGTAATCAATACAAAGCAAAGTGGAGTATACATCAATATCGCTATGCAAGTGGTCAGAAAAGATGTAATGTTTGTGAACTCTTTGTAAATTGGAATGGTAGTCATTGTCCTTGTTGTGGAATGAGATTGCGAACCAGACCTAAAATATCAAAGTATAGACAAAAATTCAATACACAAACAACAAAAGTTGTAGGATTTTCAAAATAATGCCTGTAGGGTATTTCTAATTCATTGTCGTAATTCTTGTGAGAATTCTGTAATTGAAAAATTAAAGAAAATTAGTACTATCAAAGAGATTCAAGGAGTATTTGGAATTTATGATATTATAATTAAGATTGAAACCAATGACAAAAAAACTTTCATTGAAACTATCTCTTCGCAGATTCGAACAATTGACAAACTCAAATCTACTCTTACTTTGATGATTTCTAATCCTGATGGCGAATATCTTTAGATTGAAATTCAAAATTTACATCTAGAATGTATTGGATGAATAATTTGCAAATTAGATTTTCACACTTATTTGCATGTACTTTTGTAAGTTTTGTAAAGTGAAGAAAATGAATTTATATAGGTATTTTAGTACAGAAATGGAAAAAAGATTATGGTAAGTCAACTCATATGGATTGGAATTGTAATTGCTGCGTTTGTTGTAGGATTAGGTAGTACGTATTTAATTTTTCATACTGGAGGGTCTGATGTAAATGCAAATTTCATCAAGATGGAAAACGCTCAACATGCACAAGAAATGGCCATGTTGATGAATGAAAATCATAATTTTACTATGGAAATGATGTCCGTAATGATTGAAGATCCTACCTTACAATTACAAATGATAGGTCACATGGCAGAAAATCCAGAAGCTATGAAACAGATGATGAATCTGATGGATAAAGAAATGATCATGTTCACTATGACAGATTCTGATCAAATACAGATGATGGAAGACATGATGGATGATATGATGCAAAGAATGCAAAACGATCCTGAACTGGAACAAGCAATGATGGAACACATGGAACAGATGAAATCATCTAGAGATACCATGATGGGTACTGATGATTCTATGATGAATGGTATGATGGATACAAAAACAAATTTTCCTTCAAGTGAACTCCCACAAGAAAATTCTAACCTCGAAAATGAATTTGATTCATGTACTTCTGATTGGTATATCACTGGATATTTTCTACCTATTGAATCCGACTATTCTGGAGAATCAGTTAAAGTTTCTGTAGATGGAGTTACACAATCCTACTTGTCAGATTTCTTAGAAGTTGTTAAAATAGAGGGATGGGGAAAAACAAACGCTGACAATTATCTAGCTTGGTATCATGATGATTTTACTATATCTGATACATATCTTGATGCTTACGGAAATGATCTTATAATTGGGATTGTTGCTATAGATGATTTAGTCATTGAACGCGGTTCTGAATTAACTATTCCTACTTTACCTGAACCTTGGAATGACATGGTTTTCTCAGGATTAGATGAAGGTCCTTCAATTAATGGAAAACACATTGATGTGTTTACTGGAGAAGGAGTCGATGCAGAAAATGAAACGTTTCGTATTACAGGTTATAACAACCAAGTATGCATGCAAAATTAGTTACCATAAGTGTGGTCTAATTATCCTATCTTACAACAACTTTTACTTTGAAGTCCTCTTGTAATCCAATAGATAGAAAAAATTAGGACTCCAACTGAAATGAATTTCAGCTCTAATCCTTGCATTGGAAACAATGACAATCCTCCAACTGCCCCTAGAATCACTGCTAGAGGTGCGGTACATGCAGGACATCCTGGAGTAAATGCTGCAAAAGCCCCACCTAATAGAGCTGAAGAGTTTGATTTTACAGAATTCATCATTTTCATTCTCTTTATCTTAAATGCCATCAACGCAAAATTGATTCCAGCCAAAGCTGAAATTACTATTGTTAGCCCAATTGATGTAGCAATGTATGATGGCATTATCTTCACTACACCATCAAAGTGAGTAGGTAGCATTGACATTGTCAAAAAGTAATAGATTATTCCTAATCCTACACCACTAATTATTGCAATAGTAGCATATCTTTTCGTAGTCAATACGTTTGAGATTAATTGTAATTTATTTTCCAAGTAGGATAATTTGCAATTCATAGTATTTTAATTATTTTTCACTAATCAACGATTATTGCCATAAACTTCTTGGTACAAATATGACTGAATTTTCCTCAGAAGAGAAAATCATTCTTGTTCAATATGGAATAAAAAAATATGAAAATGAAGATACTGTAATTGAAAAATTAAAGACTATTTTATCCGAAAAAGACATTCAAAGAAATATTGATACCCTCATTGGAACCCAACGAGTTAGACGCATAGGACCTGAAATCCTTCAAAACAATGAAAGCCACACTGAGTTACCAGAATTACCAGACAATCTCAAACCTGTAATTGATGATCTTTAATTTAGAATCCTCGTAGTCCCTCTGGACGGATAATTTCTGGATGCTGTTTCATCCATTCTATTTTATCTAACATTTCTTGTTTGTCTTCTGGGAAAGTACCCTTGACTGTATATGCATTCGAGCCATGATTTGCTCGAAAAACAATCTCATCTTTGGTTTCTATCTGGCTAATCAAATCATGAAGTTCTTCTAATGATTCATCATCATTAATTTTTATGAATGGTTCTTCATACTTGTCAAGAAATTCTTGTTTTATTCCATTTTCTAAATACAAAGTCAGAGCTCCAACATACTGTGGTGAGCATGCACTAATCACTTCAGCAGTACCTTTGATATGTTCTTTAGAGTATGTTCTTCCACCCAATCCTAAAATTACCATGCATGACATTATGTAACCTGCTTCTTTTGCCTTGTTGACAGATTTTGTGATAGTCTTTGCAATTGCACCCTTTGTTACTTTTTTTAGAACTATATCAGAACCACTTTCAATTCCTAGATAAAACATATCCAATCCAGCTTCATTCATTTTCTTTAGTTCTTCAGGTGGTTTCTTTAGAATATTCATAGGCATTGCATAACAAGAAATTCTTTCAAGATTTGCAAATTTTTCTTTAATGTATTTTGTAATTTTTATCATAAATTCTGAATCAAGATTCAATGCATCACCATCTGCAAGAAATACTCTTTTAGTGTCAGGCAAATAATCTGCCATCATATCAATTTCTGCTTTTATCTCATCCCATGTCCTTTCAGAATATTCTTTTGATCTATACATATCACAAAAAGAACATTCGTTAAATGAACAACCCAATGTAACTTGGAAAATCAGTGACCTTGCTTCTGAAGGTGGTCTGTATAATGGCGCATCATAATTTAACATCATTTTTAATTCAAAGAAATTTGTTTGATTGTGTTTTTATACTTTCTATTATTACTCAATCCCAAAATACCTTTTAGTAGTGAACTAGAAGATTTTTCGTTACTTATGGCAAATGATCCTGATGTAAAAAGGCTACTTTGGTTTGTTTTTGCAGCTTCTAGAGGAGGATTAAATCGTCTAAAAATTATTTCAAAATTAAAGGAAAATCCGCTTAATACTAATCAATTAGCAAAAGAGTTAGGCCTAGATTACAAGGCAATTCAACATCACATTAAGGTGCTTGAAAAAAATAACATGATCACTAAAGTTGGAGAAAAATATGGCATTATATTTTTCATTTCCACCTTTCTTGAAGTAAATATGGAGACATTTGAGGAAATTGAAAGAAAATTGGATAAAAGTAAATAAAAACTCAAGAGGTGTTTTTCACTAAATGGAACCTACTTCACTAGTTTTGTCTATTGTTTCAATTGCAAATATGGGCATACTTGGAATTCTGATCTGTATATTTGGAAAGATGTATGGAAAAACTCGAGCACAGCTTCCATTAGGTATGATTGTAGTTACTGTGATGTTGTTTTTACATAACGTCATTGGTGCTCTGGCATATTTCTCAATGGAGATGCTTTTCTCTAATGAAATATTCCCATACATGCTAGGAGTAGGAATTGCAGAACTTGCAGGATTGATAATATTCCTAAAGATTACTTTGGATTGACCTTAGTTTAATTGTAACAAAAAATAATAAAAACTGTGTTACAAGATTATCTTAAACTTAACAAAAATATTCTAATTGCAATTTTTACATCGATAATTACTTCTGCAGCAATTGCCCAGCTTTTATCTGATCAAGAAGACTATCTCAACTCAAGCTATACAACAATTGCAGATTATTCAATTTACTTTTCAGTTTTTGGTGTGTTATACTATTTTGATAACAGAAAAAAATATCGTATTGAATCTGGTGGTACAGATACTGTTAAACTAAAACATGATCTTATAAAATTAGTTACCTCTCTTGGACTTGCTGAAGTTGTTTATACCATTGCTAGATGGGTTTTGCAGTACTATTTTCTGACAATAGACTATGATCCATACCTGGCATCAATTATATCACAAAGTATATCCGCAATGATTTTTTTGATAGTAGTAAATCTAAATGTAAAGTTGGTGAGATTGTATAAAGATGAAAATTAGTGTTTATGTTGACGGTTCTGGAGGCCCTAATAGTGGATACGGATATTTTGTAAAAGAGACAGGAGAATCATTTTATGAAAAAAAACCAGAGCTAACTAACAATCAAGCTGAATACTTGGCAATAGTTTCTGCATTAAACAAGTATGTTGATTCAAATGATGAAATTACTATTTACAGTGATTCTAAAAATACTGTAAATCAATTAAATCATGAATTTGCAATAAATAATGAAGAACTTAGAAATCTAGCACGCGAAGCTTGGGGCATTATGGGACAATTTTCTAATCTATCAATAGTATGGATTCCAAGAAAAGAGAATCTAGCAGGAAAAATGTTGGGAAGCTAAAATCCCAGATCAGAAATTTCTATGAATAACTTTATTATGTAAAATCCTTTGATCCAACTTACATGGTAGAATCTGTCTTTTTATCACCAAAATCAATTGCAGTAATTGGTGCATCTGACAAGAGAGGAAGTGTTGGATCTACCATAACCTCAAACATTATGAATGGTTTTACAGGAACTGTTTATCCAATTAGTCCTTCAAGAGATACAGTCTTTTACAAAAAAGCATACAAGAGTGTCTTAGATGTTCCAAAACCAATTGATCTTGCAGTTATCGTTATCAAAAATACATTGGTTGCACAAGTGTTAGAAGAATGTGGCAAGAAAAAAATCAAAGGCGTCATTATCATCACAGCTGGTTTCAAAGAAGTTGATGAAGAAGGTGCAAAACGTGAACAAGAAATCAAAGATATAGCTAAAAAATATCACATAGAAGTCATTGGACCAAATTGTCTTGGTGTCATGAATCTTGATCCAAAGACCATGATGAATTCTACTTTTCTTAAAATTACACCAAAATCTGGAAAAATTGCACTCATATCTCAAAGTGGTGCAATATGTGCTGCATTAGTTGAAGATGCTAGTGCTCAGGGAATTGGTTTCTCTGCAGTGGTTAGTCTTGGAAATAAAGCTGTAATGAGTGAAGTTGATGTTCTAAAGACACTTGCAAATCATAAACAAACAGAAGTTATTGTAATGTATCTTGAAGACATGGGTGATGGTCAAGAATTCCTGAAAGTTTGTAAAAATATTACTAAAAAACTCAAAAAACCAATTCTTGTTCTCAAATCAGGACGTAGCCCTGAAGGCGCAAAAGCTGCAATGTCTCATACAGGAGCTTTGATGGGCTCAGATGAAATCTATGATGCTTTGCTAAAACAATCTGGTGCAATCAGAGTTGATACCATGGAAGAACTCTTTGATTATGCAACAGCATTTTCTAAACAACCACTGCCATCACATGGTGATCTTGTAATTGTTTCAAATGCAGGTGGTCCTGCAATCATCTCAACTGATGCATGCTCAAAGGCTAAAATCAAGATGGCAGATATTACAAGTGTTAGAAAAAAGATTGACCAGGTAATTCCACCTTGGGGAAGCTCTCGAAACCCTGTTGACATTGTGGGTGATGCTGATTTTAATCGATTCGATAATGTTTTGGACCGCGTTCTCAAACATCCTAAAGTTGGTTCTGTAATTACAATGTGTACCCCTTCTGGAACTCTAGATTATGATAAACTTGCAGAAGTTATTGTTGAAATGTCAAAGAAATACAAAAAGACAATGCTTGCAAGTTTGATGGGATTAGATGAAGGAATCACCAATAGAGAAATTTTAGCTGCTGGAAACGTTCCATATTATACATATGCAGAAGGTGCAATCAGAACTCTTGCAGCAATGATTAGATTTTCTAACTGGATAAAAGATCCTACTGGGAAAATTACTAAATTCAAAGTAAACAAAGCAAAAGCAAAGAAAATCTTTGGCAAGGTCAAAAAAGAGAAACGACCAAATCTTCTAGAAGAAGAAGGACAAGAAGTTCTCAAAGCATATGGATTACCACTACCTTCAAGTGCACTTGCTACAACAGAGTCCGAAGCAGTAAAAATTGCAAAGAAGATTAGTTATCCAGTTGTAATGAAGATTGCATCACCTCAGATTGTTCACAAATCTGATGCAGGTGGTGTTAAAGTAAACTTGACAAATGATTCTGAAATCAAAGATGCATACAAAACAATTATCAAAAATGCCAAAAACTACAACAAGAAAGCTGAGATTAAAGGTGTCTTGATTGTAGAGATGGTAAAAGGTGGAAAAGAACTAATCATTGGCTCAAAACTTGAGCTTGGATTTGGTCCAGTAATCATGCTTGGAATGGGGGGAATCTATGTAGAAGTTCTCAAAGATGTTACATTCAAGATAGCGCCTGTAACTGACAAAGAAGCTGATGACATGATAGCATCAATAAAGACCCAAAAAATACTTCTAGGTGTAAGAGGTGAAAAACCTTCAGACATATCAAAACTCTCTGAATGTATTCAGAGGTTATCTCAACTAGTTTCTGACTTTAAAGAGATCAAAGAATTAGACATGAATCCTGTACTAGTAATGGAGAAAGGCAAGGGCTGTCGCATTTTAGATGTCAGAATAGGTCTCTGATAACAATTCATTCCTAAATTTTTACCCGTTTTTATCTAGAATATTTATACATCATAAAGATGAATATTGTTACATGGCTAATGTCTTAAAGACAATTAGAACCGGTGATGATTATATTCAAAGTCTTAGAGGCCGTGATCTAGTAGTTTACCTATTTGGAGAATTAGTTAAAGAACCAGTAGATCATCCAATGATTAGACCATCAATTAACGCAGTTGCAGAAACTTATGATCTTGCAGTACGAGAAGAATCTTTGGCTACAGCTGATTCATCAATTACTGGATTGAAAGTTAATAGATTTTTACACATTGCAGAAAGTGCACAAGATTTAGTTTTACAAAATAAAATGCAGAGAACACTAGGACAAAACACTGGAACATGTTTCCAAAGATGTGTTGGAATGGATGCATTAAATTCTCTACACTCTGTAACTTTTGAAATAGATGAAAAACATGGAACAGACTATCATAAAAGATTCTTAGAATTTGTAAAGATGGTTCAACAAGAAAATCTTGTAATTGGTGGGGCAATGACTGATCCTAAAGGTGATAGAAGTAAAGGTCCATCAGAACAAGATGATCCAGATATGTTTACTAGAGTTATAGAGACTGATGATAAAGGAATCTATGTATCTGGTGCAAAAGCGCACCAAACTGGTTGTATTAATTCACATTGGATAATTTTGATGCCAACAGTTAGACTGACACAAGATGACAAAGACTGGGCATTTGTTGGTGTAATTCCAGCAGATGCAAAAGGAGTTACTTACATCTATGGTAGACAATCTTGTGACACTAGAAGTATGGAAGAAGGTGACATTGATGATGGTAACGCAAAATATGGTGGCCAAGAAGCCTTGATGATCTTAGAAAGAGTGTTTATTCCATGGGATAAAGTTTTCATGCATGGAGAATATGAATTTGCATCTATGCTGATTGAGCGTTTTACTTGTTATCATAGACGTAGTTATGTATGCAAAACAGGACTTGGTGACGTACTCATTGGTGCTGCAGCAACAATTGCTGACTATAATGGAGTGCCAAAGGTATCTCACATCAAAGACAAAATTATTGAGATGACCCATCTTAATGAAACAATCTTTGCTGCAGGAATTGCATCTTCACACCTAGGACACAAGCTGAAATCAGGCGTGTATCTAAATGAAGATATGCTTGCACAAGTTTGCAAACATAATGTTACTCGATTCCCATATGAGATTAGTAGACTTGCACAAGACATTGCAGGTGGACTAGTAGTAACTCTTCCATCTGAAAAAGACTTTAGACATCCAGTTGCCGGTCCACTACTCAAAAGATTCCTTGTAGGACGAAAAGGAGTTGATGTTGAAAATAGAATGAGAATCTTGAGACTAATTGAAAACATGACACTTGGTAGAAATTCTGTTGGGTATCTTACAGAATCTATGCATGGCGCCGGTTCTCCACAAGCACAAAGAATTCAGATTCAAAGACAGATGCAAATTGGTTACAAAAAGAATCTTGCAAAGAAACTAGCTGGCATTACAAATGATATTGAAGAACTATCAGAACCTTCTGATTACTTTAAACGAATATTTCAAACAAAAGATTCTATTTTATAGATTGAAATAATTTTCAAACAATTTGAGAATTGTGATCACATTTTATGAATTTCCTAATATTGCAACATTTCAATTACAGTTAAGTAATGAATGATCTTGTTATGATCAATGACTTATGTAAAAAACATCTTTCGAAAACCGTTGATGATGGTTACGATACTTGCAGCAATTGGTTTTATGCTAACTGCTTCACTTAGTTCTAGTATTACTGCAGAACCACAAAACGTACCTCCTGAGGCATTACTACCTGATATGTCACCAGGAATTCCAAAACATCTCAACATTCACAACCAACAACAAAATGAATTTTTAAGATTTACAAATGTTTGGGCTAATGTTGGTGTTGGTGCTTTAGAATTTGACGAAGGTATACCACAAGGCTCAACACAAAATGCTTTCCAAAATCTATATGATGATGCAGCAAACTTTGGTATACCAACAGAAAATATTTGGCATGAACCTGTGAGTGACTTCACTTTCCATCCAACACATAACCATTGGCACATTGGTGATATTGGAGAATTTTCAGTAAGAGTTATGATAATGGTTCTCCAGGTGCAATAGCTCCTGGTGCTTCATTCATTAAGGTTGGATTCTGTGTTATTGATATATACAAATACAATGGTGATGCATCTCCAAACTCTCAAACAATCTATTGGGATTGTGAGTTAGCATTACAAGGAATTCAACCAGGCTGGGTTGATCAATACCATCAATCAGTTGAAGGAAATGAAATAGACATTACTGATCTTCCAAATGGAACCTACTTCTTGGTACACAAATGGAATCCAGCAAACGCATTTGTTGATGCAGATGATACCAACGATGAATCTTGGATGAAATTTGTTCTATCTCAAAACAACAATGGAAATGGTAACCGAAAGATTACAGAACTTGAAGGATTTGCCCCAGAATGTCAGCCAGATGGCTCAACACCTGGAATCTGTGGTGAAATCAAAAAGAACAGCTACTCTTTTTCTTTTTTTCTTTTCTAATTATACAAAACAACATAACTGGTGCTGCAAAATACATTCCAATATTCATCAAAATAACACCAATACCATACCCTAAAACTTCAGTATCTGATTCAGCATATTTCATTATTGATAGCGATGATAGTAATGGAGTAATTCCAATCTTTACTGCTTCTTGGAATATTGGATTTTCTCTTTGCATATCAGCTATCTGTGGTGAGAATGAATAATACAATTGGTTGAATCCTATCATAAATGACACTCCATACTCAGTATTCATTAGTTGGTTGTCACGAATTTCTAAGTAATTGCACTTGTGGTGCCATCTCTGAGCCATATGCAGCTGTTGCAATAAGACAACCACCACCTTCGTTTTCAGAACTTTTTGGAATAACTGATTCCTCAACTTTAATTTTCTCTTCAGTTTCTTGTTCTCTTATCTCATTTTCAAGTTCTTCTTGCTCAAGTTCTTCTTCTTGTTGTTCTATCTGTTGTGGAATCTCTTCAACGTTTACTGGTTTTGTGTCAATTTCTCCTTCTTTGGCTTCTTCTAAACTCTCTTGAATTTCTAAACTATAGTAAATTCTACTTTGTTCAATTAGTTTTTGATATATGTCAGGTCCTGAATATGTCCATAAATCATCATTGTAAAGATTACCACACAATCTTGATTCAATTGAATGACTGTGGTGTTCAAAAAAGTCATTTCCCATAATCTTGTATAATTGGTAATTTTCTTCACACCACTCTATTCCATTTTCTGTCAAACCTGAAGTATCACGAAAAGGAGTTTGTGCATATGCAGTACTGACTAGAATTAGTATTGAAAAAATAGTTAGATATTTCAATTAAAAATTTTAATTTATGCTAGTTCATAAATGATTCTACTCTTGAAACTGACAATTTCTCAGGATCCTTTTTTAGTAAATTTGACGTAATTGTGTCACCAAGCAAACAGGACGATCTAGTGTGTTCATCTCCAGTAGATGGGAAAGTACATCAAATTACACATTCTAGGAAATAATTATTTTTGTTATTTCTAAAATAATACACAATCATTTTCACAAAGAAATATTTGAGAGTTTCAATTGATATGATTGGTTTGTAATTTTGTATATCCGATTCTTCAGATATTATCAAATTTGTAATAATCCATGCATTGTACAAAATTAATGAATAGTAAAAGTATAGCAACCTTATGGATTGGTTTGAACTATAGTTTTTGGTCTGAATCTTCCTATGCAGGCATAACCTGTCTCTATTCCCCACCGTTGCTTGTAATCAGTTGGAATGGATTGTATGTTGTGTGATATTTCTTTTGGTGAAATATTTGTTGCAAATGTAATGTACTGGTCTGTAAGATTTGATTTTTTTCTTGCATTCTTGTTTGGTAAAATGACTAGAGTAAATGACTCGACATGCCCTGATGCGGATTGTATCATACAATTTGAAATTGATTTTCTATCTCCATTAACATATTGTAAAATGGCATCTTTAATTCTTGGAGTCTTTTTTGCAGGCATTAGAAATTTCAAGTGTTTTTGTTTTATCACAGAAATTATTCCAGCTGTAAAAAACTCTCTATCAACTAATAACAATTTG
>JACERO010000042.1 GCA_013911135.1 Candidatus Nitrosopumilus sp.
GGTATCAAATGAGTTGTGATTCACATTTGATAAAATGATACACTATCATCAAGCTTTTTCTATCGGAATAATTTGATTGAATAATTGATAGTTTCTGATCTAATTTGAGTTACTTTCCCATCTACTGAATATAGTTCTGCCCATAATTCTTTGAATTATAATTGGTCAAAAAAGAGTTTGTATTGTTAATTGGTATCAGCATACTTTCTTGAATGTCAAACCGCTTTAATCATTCAGTCCGGTACGAAAGGTATTCAATGTATTTCCATTCTAACCAATTAACAAGAGAATTTTATTTTTTTAGGAAATTATACCTTTGGATTTTTCAAAAATCATTATGTGACTATTTCATCAAGACGATCTTCTTCCTGGGCTCGTTTAATTTCCATTGCTATTCTTCTTCCTACTCCAAAGGTCTTACCATATTGATATTTTGTGTAAGGACTTGTGGTTGCAACAATTGGATTTCCAGGAACACGCAAAGATACATCATACACTATTAACTCCAAATCTTTTGTAATTACACTTTGAAGTGAGAATGGTCCAATAATTCCTGGGGCGTATTCTTTTTTGACAGCTGCAACAAACTTGTCTCCCATCTTGATTACTTTTTCAAGCAATGATTCTCTAATGCTTGCAGGTGTGTGTCCAACCTCAATATTTTGTAAATCAATGTCCATCTCTAGTTGTTGTTTTGCAGGTAGTGCATTGTAATCATGGATGTTTGTTTGCAATCTTCGTTCAATTCCAATAAAATCAACTTGGTCTGAAATTGGTGTATGAAAGAAGTTAAAATTCATGTATGTCCCTATAGCTAATTCTTCAATACTTGATTTTTCTAAATCTTTTCTTGAGATGATTCCTTGTTTGATTTTTGCATCTGATTGTTCCTTATAATCCTTATAAGATGAAACTGTAAAGAATGCTCTTTCTAGCGGTCTGTTTTTTTCTTGAACCTTTACAATACATGGTCTGTTGATTCTCTTTGGGTCTTTGAATAATTTAGGATATTTTATTCTGGCTTTTCCTAAAAGATAGTATTGTCCTTTCTTTGCAGTTCTCTCTTCTGCTTGGAATAATCTCCGATTTCCAAAAATTGGTACTTTGAATGTATTTTCTATTGTTTTGTATCCGAGATAAACAGTAAGTGATCTGTGTGGAACTATGATTGTATTTGATTCACGTAACTTTTTCTGAATTTTGGCTGAAGCCATATCTTTGAATTTATCTAATACAATGATTTCATCTGCAATCCTTGCAAATCTTTGATATGGTCCTTCTCTTCCTTTTTGACAAAAAACACTAGTCTGAAAGTCCTCGTCTTTTGCACCATCCATTACTTCTAGTGCAGAGTGACTGCCAAGAACGCCTATTCTGACATCTGAATAGTCATTTACTATCTTCTTTATCTCAGAACTCTTGATCACATTATTCTTAGAATATGGGATCTAATATAGCTAATTTTCAATTTATCTAATAGGCGTAAATCAAAAGATTTTTTTTAATTGATATATGACTTTAGATGTGTTTTATAATTTTGAACTACAGATGGTAGGAGTAATTTTGCTACCTGTAATGACTGCACTTGGAATCTTTTTGTGGATTAAACGAAGAAAAGCAAGAAAAGAGTTAGAGGAATCTGCCAAAAATGATGAGGCAGAAAATCTGTAGTGCTAACCGCCCTGCTCTATCTAATACATAAAATACTATAGTTTCCAATATTAGTTATTGAAACTAATCATTGGTATTACTGGCAGCACTGGAGTAATTTATGGAATCAGGATGCTTGAGACTCTTAAAAAACTTGATGTAAAAACTCACTTGATAATGTCCGAGTGGGCTGAAAAATGTATTTCCATGGAGACTGAATATATACCTGACTATGTAAAATCGCTTGCAACTAGCACCTCAGATGAAAAAAACATGGCATCAAGTGTTTCAAGTGGAACTCATAGAGTTGATGGAATGATCATTGCACCATGCAGTATGAAAACATTATCTGCAATTGCAAATGGGTATGATGAAACATTAATTGCAAGAGCTGCAGGTGTCACAATAAAGGAATCCCGAAAACTAATTTTAATGGCAAGAGAAACTCCCCTCTCTGCAATTCATTTAGAAAACATGTTAAAGTTATCTCGCTTGGGAGTTGTAATCCTACCTCCTGTGACTGAATTTTACACAAAACCAAAATCAATTGATGATATTGTTAATCACGGAGTGGGAAAGTGTTTGGACCAGTTTAACATAGAGCACGATTTATACCCTCGATGGGGTACTCTCTAAATTACCTTTGGCAAAGTTCTCTTTAGAAAAAATAGTTAATACAAAAAGAGAAACTGTTTATGAAATATTGTCAAATTATGAAAACTATCAGAAATTAATTCCACAACACTTTCCATCTGTTAGAGTGCGTTCTGTTAGAGGAAATACCGCTGTGGTAGAAGAGCACCTGAATCTTGGAGGTTTGGAACTAGTAATTATGGCAAAACATGTTACTAGAGAACCAGTCTTGCATGAAGTTTTTGTTATTGGTGGCGATGCTAAAGGAAGTTACATTAAGCAACAATTCATCAAAGTTTCTGAAGGAACAAAAATTATTGTTGCTGTGGATTTGAAATTAAAGGGCAAAATGAAGATGTCAAGCATGTTTGGAAAAAATAAGTTTGAACAAGATTATGCTAAAATTCTAGATGATTTTACAAAAATTGCCGAAAACTAGTCTGATTTTACTTCTTTATCCTTGGTGACATTGTCTATTTCTCCCTTAAAGTCTTTGAGTTCTTTATCACCTTCTATTTTTCCTTTCTCAAATTCTCCTTTAGCTTTACCAAAAGTTTTTGCAAGTTCTGGAATCTTTTTTGCACCAAAAATTAACACACCGATAACTACAACTAATACGATGATCTCTGTACTTCCAAGCATACAAATAATTTCTTGATTTGAGATTTAAGTGTTCAACTTTTTACGTTCTTTACGCTCAATAACTATCATGCCTGCAACATAAAGAATAATCATTGGAATTGCAATAAACCACATTGTTACACCACTTCCATCTGGCGTGATTACTGCACCAAAAATTACAATTGCAACAATTGCATATCTGATATTCTTTCTCCAAAAGTTTGAATCTACCATTCCTGATGCAGATATTGCATACATTACAAGTGGAAGCTGAAATGAAAATCCAAATGCCAACAAAAATTGTAAAACAAAAGTGACAAAATCTATTATATTTAGAAAAGTTACAAGACCTGCAGATTCTCCATATCTATACAAAAATTCTAAAATGTATGGAATTACAAAATTGTATGAAAATATACAGCCTGCAATAAATAGACCTAATGCTGGAAGTGAGATACTTCTACTGACATTGATTTCATTTTCTTTTAGTGCTGGTTTGATAAATCCGACTAACTCTCTGATGATAATTGGCATTCCGGCAACAATACCTACCAGTACTGCAATGTATATTTGAGCAAAGAAAGCTTGTCCTGGCGCTGTTTGAATTAACTGAACATCTTCTGGAACAAGATTGAATTTCATATGATTACTAATTTGTGCTGCAATGTTGTTTAATGGTTCAGGTGTTGGATAATACAATGTAATTTGTCCTACTTGAATTGATTCTGCATGAAAAAATAAAATAAATGCAGTAATGATGCCAATAACTAGTACAATTCTAAGTAATCTTTTTCTTAACTCTTCTAGATGTTGATTGATTCCATCTAACTCTGACATCTAATATCTTTGTGTTTAAAGCTATATCAATTATGTGGGAATTGGTAACAATTTTGCCTCTGGCAATCCTGCTTCTTTAAGTTGGTCAGTTGTTAAATCCTCAAACTCTAAAGAAATAATGGCTTTTGTATTGAATTTTGATTCCATCTCTTTTGCCAGATTTCCAATGTCTTTACTGGCATAGATTTCTTTTGAATCTTTAAGGAAAATTCTTTCTCCTTTCTCCATCTCCTTACCATTGAATTTTCCTTTAAGGAATTCAGTAATTACTGGAAGTTCTTTTCTATCAATATTGTTGTAAAAGTAACAAATCCCCTTTACTGATTCGTAGTCATATGCAGTACCATGTTTGTACATGAAAACTCCAATAAAGATGGCCTCCTCTTCTGGCTCTCTAATACATTTAATTTCCCAGTTCAATAATTTACTTTCATCATAAGCAAAGTTATCCATCTCATCTGATGTAATTTTCCAATATCTAGATCGTACCATTATACAATATTGTGAAATATTCTGTTATAAATTCCAATATCTGCGTGGTTAGTTAGAATATAATGGTCTATCTTTTATAGCGAATCAACATAGATATGTTATGGGGGAGAGAATAACTATCATATTGGGTTCTGCCAATGTTGAGAAACTTCGAAACATTCAAGCAAAGATGATTAAAACTTCTCCAAAATATATCAGCTTCTCACATCTACTAAATTTAGTTGTGGTTGAGGGTCTTAAAAAATATAGAGCATAATACGAATTCAAAATTATTCGGAAGATAAATTAATCTCGATTTAAATTTGAAAATCATTAATGACAACTTTTAATGTTCATGTAACCATTGAAAACAAACCTGGCATCAGTGATCCTGAAGGGGATACTATTCTAAATGATCTAGTTCTAAAAGGGACCCACAAAACAGTTTCTAAAATCAAAACTGCAAAGATGCTAAAATTCACAATCAAAGAAAAAGATAAAAAAATTGCTCAATCAAAAGTACAAGAGATCTGTGCTGAACTACGAATATACAATCCTATGGTAAGTATAGTGACGATAGATGTTTTTGATGCTTAGAATTTTCAGATTAGATTCCAATTAAATATCGCTTATTGTAAATACAATTGTGAAGGTCGGGGTTGTCGTTTTTCCTGGTAGTAACTGTGATCGTGATATGTATCATGTGCTAACTGATGTCTTTAATCTTGATGCTCAATACTATTGGCATGAAAAGACCCTTCCAAAAAATATTGATGCTGTAATCCTTCCAGGTGGGTTCTCTTATGGAGATCGACTTCGAGCTGGAATAATCGCTGCTCATAGTCCAATCATAAAGGATATTCAAAAACTGGCAGAAAAAGGAATTCCAATTTTAGGTGTATGTAACGGCTTTCAAATTCTTGTAGAGGCTGGTCTTCTTCCCGGAGTTTTACTCAAAAATGAATCTCTAAATTTTATGTGTGAGTGGACAAATTTGATTGTTGAAAACAACAAGACTCCATTTACAAATCAATTCAAACTACATGAGAAAATCCCAATACCTATTGCAAATGGTGAGGGACGATATTATGTTGATGATGATACACTAAAACAATTAAAGAAAAAAAATCAAATCGTATTTAGATATAATAAAGTTGTAAATGGTTCTTCACACAGAATTGCAGGTGTCTGTAATCAAGAAGGGAATGTAGTTGGTATGATGCCCCATCCAGAAAGAGCAGTTGAATCTGAAATTAATCCAGTTGATAACAAACCATCTTCGCTTATCTTTGAATCTCTATTGATAAAAATGGGTGTTAACAATTGAGTCTTGAATCTCAAGAACTATCTGAATTAAAATTAAAAATTGGTAGAGATCCTACTTCTACTGAATTACAAATTGTAGCTGCTGAATGGTCTGAGCATTGTTCTTACAAATCATCAAAAAAACATCTCAAAATGCTTCCAATGAAAGGACCTCTTGTAATTCACGAGAAAGGATATGATTCAGGTGTATTGGATGTTGGCAATGATTATGTTGTTACTGCACATATTGAAAGTCATAATCATCCATCTGCTGTTGAACCATACGGCGGCGCTGCAACTGGTGTTGGTGGTGTAATTAGAGATATTTTATCTGCAGGTACAAGACCGATTGCAATCTTTAATGGATTGCGTTTTGGAAATATAGAAAAAGATCAACAAGCAAGATGGCTTTTCAAAAATGCAGTTACTGGAATTGCTGATTATGGAAATTGTTTGGGCATTCCAACAATTGGAGGAGAAGTTGAGTTTGATGATTGTTATCAAAATTATGCATTAGTTGATGTAGCTGCAGTAGGGTTTGGAAAAAAAGAGAATCTAATAAAAAATCACGCCAAGATAGGAGATTTGGTTGTATTACTTGGAGGTTCAACAGGAAGAGATGGAATGGGAGGATCTCAGTTTGCTTCAGATTCTTTAGAATCAGAAGATCGTTCTGCAGTTCAAATCCCAGATCCATTTATTGAGAAATTAATCATAGAGGCAATTTTGGAGGCAAGAAACCACAACCTAATCAATGCCATAAAAGACCTTGGAGGCGGTGGTTTGTCTTGTGCAGTTTCAGAGACTGCAGATGCATTAGGGGTTGGAATAGAGATGGATGTTAACATGGTTCATACACGTGAATCAAACATGCATTCAGATGAAATTATGATATCTGAATCACAAGAAAGAATGCTAATTGTAACAAACAAAACTAAATCAAAAAAACTACGAGAAATTTGTAAAAAATTTCGTATTACTTGCTCTGTGATTGGTCATATAAAATCCGGCAATCAAATGCATGTAAAAAAAGGTAAAAAAACACTTGCAAATCTCCCCACTAATGTTGTTGCAAATGCAACTCTTCTTGATTTACCATCAAAAAAACCAGCATATCTAAAAACAATTGAAAAAGAAAAGAAATTCAAACCAATTTCTGATTATTCTAAAACAATGATGGCATTACTTGCAGCACCAAATATAGCAAGCAAGATTTGGGTTTATGGCCAATATGATCATGAAGTTGGCATCAGAACTGTCGTAAAACCTGGACATGATGCATCAGTTTTACGATTAGATAACGGAAAATTTCTTTCTGTAAAGATTGATGGAAATCCAAAACAGTGTTACATTAATCCAAGAGAAGGTGCAATAGGCTGCTTTGAGGAAGCATGCAGAAATGTTGTTTGTACTGGAGCAAAACCAATTGGTATGCTTGATCACCTTCAATTTGGAAATCCAAAAGATCCTGAAATATTTTGGACATTTTTAGAATCTTTAAAAGGATTGACTGATTTTGCTAATGATACAAAAATTCCTTGTGTTGGAGGAAAGGTTAGCTTGTATAACGAAACACCAACAGGACCAATAAAACCAACTCCATTAATTGGTGTCTTGGGGCTTATTGACAAAAATCCTCTCATCCCTCAAAAGATTACCGAAGGTGATTGTCTTGTAATTGTTGGAGATACTAAAGATGAGATGGGAGGTTCTGAATATTTTGAATATATTCACAACTTTATTGGAGGAAAATGCCCTGTTGTTAACTTTACAGAATCCAAGAAAAATATGAAAACTGTATTAAAAGTAATTCAAAATCAACTCCTAAAATCTGTACATGATTGCTCAAAGGGAGGACTTGCAGTTGCAGTATCCGAACTTTGTATGACAAACCAAATTGGTTGTAATATTTTCTTAGATAAAGTCCCTGGTGAAAAACTAGATGTTGTCAGAATTTTATTTTCTGAAAGTCATTCTAGATATCTTTTGGTGATGGAGAAGAAAAATCTCAAAAAAGTAGAGGATATGCTCAGAAAGGACAAAGTCTCATTCAAACTAATTGGTCAGTTTAATGGTGAGAAAATTCAATTCACAAAGGGAACAAAATCGATCATTAGTCTAAGAGTTGATAAAGCGCATAAAACTTGGTTTAATTCGTTAAAGGACTTGGTACTTCATGGTTAAGGAAAATTGTGGCGTAGTTGGAATTTTTAGTCTAAGTGGAACTAATGTAGTGCCAATGGCAATTGATGCGCTAAGAGCACTTCAACATAGAGGACAAGAAGCATGGGGTATTGCAATTCCAAATAAAGCACCACTAAAAAAATTGGGGTTGGTTTCTGCAGCATCATCTGAATTTAAGACAATTACCAAAGAATATGCATCTCCTTCAGTAATTGGACATGTACGTTATTCTACAATGGGACGAAGTACACTTGAAAATGCGCAACCCCTCAAAGTAAAGGATCTTTGTATTGCACATAATGGAACAATTGCAAATGTTCAAGAACTATCTAATCTTGTTGGTGGTTGTTCGTTTACACCACAAACTTCAAGTGATACACTTGTCGCAGCACAAAGACTAGTTACATTAATATCTGAAAATGGTCAGATGGGAAAAGCACTCTCAATTCTTAAAAATGAAATGGTAGGCTCTTATTGTTTTACCTTTATCTCTGATGACAATTCTGTTTATGCTGCGCGTGATCCAAAAGGATTTCGTCCAATGGTTTTAGGACATAAAAAAATAGACGATACATACATTGTTGCATCTGAATCTTCTGCATTATCTGCAGTTGGAGCTGAGATGCAACGAAATGTAACTCCTGGTGAATTAATCAAATTAAGCAAAAATGGACTCGAGACTGAGCGTTTCTCTGATGAACCTACACGTGCACATTGTTCTTTTGAATTTACTTACTTTGCACATCCATCAAGTAACATGGAAGGAACTAACATCTATGTTGCAAGAAAAAATATTGGGAAATTTTTAGCAAGGAAATTTCCAATTAAAGATGCAGATTTAGTAATACCTGTGCCTGACTCTGCAAGACCTGCGGCATTAGGATATGCACAAGAACTTGGTGTGTCCTTTGATGAAGGTTTACTCAAAGATAGATATAGTAAGAAAGGTCCATTGCGAAGTTTCATTGAACCACATCAATCTGATAGAATAGAAATTAATCGATGGATAATTCCAATTAAGGAAATAATTGAGGGACAACATGTTGTTGTAATTGATGATAGTTTAGTTAGAGGCACTAGCTCCAAGGCAATTATTAAGGCGCTACGACGAGCAGGTGCAAAAAAAATCAGCATGGTCATTACATATCCTCCAATCAAATTCCCATGTTATGCTGGAATTGACTTTCCATCAAAAGAAGAACTTGCAACATTTTCTAATGGAAAAGATATGACTCTAGAAGAAACTACTGAGATGGTAAGGCAAAGTATTGGCGCAGACTTTTTGGGATATAATGATGCTGAAAATCTTGCAGCAGCTGTTGGTATCCCAAAAGATTCCATCTGCTTCACATGCTCTTCAGGAAACTATGATTCTCTTGGAATTACGCCTGAATTTAGAAGTCGAATAGAGATGAAAGGCGAATAATTGGTATGCAGGCAATTTGGAATGATGTTGTAATTGCTGAAAGTAATGAGACAGTAATAGTTGAAGGAAACCATTATTTTCCATTTGATTCAATAAAAAATGAGTATTTTCAAAAGACTGAATTGACTACTCTTTGTGGTTGGAAAGGAATGGCAAACTATTATTCAGTCACTATAAATGGGAAAACCAACAAGGATTGTGCATGGTATTATGAACAACCAAATGACGCTGCTGAAAAAATCAAAGGTAGAATTGCTTTTTGGAATGGCATTGAAGTGAGAGAATAGATTTTTTCGTCAAAATTAGTATTGTAGAAATTCTTTGTTGTCTATTTTGAACAAACCATCGTTAATGAACTAAAATATTCTAACTTAATTCGATGATTGAAATGCTATTTAGGCAAATCTTTGATAACAAGTTATTAGATGAAGAATTTTGTGAATATCTGGAAAAAAACTTAGATTCTAAAGTTAATGGTATTTTCATAGATGATGATCAATCTTAATTTGTTGGTAGTTTAGTATAGTTTCACAATTATTGTTTTTTTATAATGTCAACTTTTAGGCGTTGAAACTCAATTGGATCAATCTGATCTTATATGTGATCAATGTTAATTATTAGAAAAACAATATACAATCCGTGAATCAGTATACGGTAATTCTTGCTGCAGGCATTGGTGCAATTGTATTGGTGGTAGTAATTTTTGGTGCAGATATTGTAAAATTATCCGTTCTTACTCAAGAATATAGTATCTTTGTTGACCCAATTTTAGACAAACAAAGTCTGTTTGTAATGGGGAGAGTAACAATCCAAAATACTGGCTCTCAATCATTGACAAATATCCATGTGAATTTTGGGGCAGGAGATACCCTAGATCTTAAAACTCTCAAAGCAGGACAAAAAATCATACTCTCACCACCTCCTGATAATCCCATGGAGTTTGTTATGATTAGTGCTGATAATGACATCTTTGTAAATAAAGCATATCGTGAGATGCCAAAGATGGTAGGTATGATGGGTTCATGACCTTTTTACTATCAGTTAAATTCCATTATAGCCAAGTGTGATTGCTTGAAGTTTCTTACAAGTGGTAAAGTAAAGGACATTTATGATGTGGATGAAGAAACCATTCTCTTCAAGTTTTCAGACAGAGTTTCTGCCTATGATGTCAAATTCAAGCAAGATATTCCACGAAAGGGAGAGGTTTTGTGTAAATTTGCAGAATTTTGGTTCAATGAGTTATCTGTATCAAATCATTTTGTTCGACGTGAATCTGATACTGAGATTATTGTAAAAAAGATGCAGATGCTTCCCATAGAATGTGTTGTTAGAGGTTATTTCTATGGAAATTTGGTAAGCAGATGGAAGGATGGCAAAGTTACCATACCTGAAGGAACTGATACAACATTGGCTGCAAAACTCCCAGAACCCATATTTGATCCTACTACAAAATCAGAACACGATATTCCAACTGACAAAGCAAAAGCATTGGAGATGAATCTAGTTACTGACGAACAATATATTTGGCTAAAAAAAACTTCAATAGAAATTTACAAAAAGATGGCAGAGATTGTGGATGGTGTTGGTTTTATCTTGGCTGATTTGAAATTAGAATTTGGAATTTTGAATGGACAAATTACTTTGGGTGATTCAATTGGTCCTGATGAGTATCGCTTATGGCCAAAAGAATCCTTTGAGGTAGGAAAAATCCAAGATGCATATGACAAACAACTTTTGCGTGACTGGTTAACTGCTAATGGATACCAAAAACAATTTGATGATGCACTCAATGCAGGAAAAGAACCTGTTGCACCAGAAATCCCTCAAGAAATTATTACAAAAATGACTGAGCGTTATGTCATTACATATGAAAAACTTTCAGGAAACTCTTTGTAATTATAACTATGAATCTAATGTTGACCAGAAGCTAACATTTAACTCGAATTTTATTTTTGACTAACTAACAAAACATCATCTGGTTAGGTTATTTGGGGATATTGTTTCATAGATTGCCTATTTTGATATTTTGTAAAATTTTTTTAAAACCAGAACTAAAAATATTCTACTAATACCATATTCATTGTAGTGGTATCAATATTATTACAAGTGTTACGATATTTCTTATATTAATTACCATTTTTTGATAACGGTATTAGTTTTATTGAAATGAAAAAAAATTGATGCGATTAGACAAAAAAATATGATACAAGGATCTTTTAGATCAGATAGAAATGTAGTCATAGTATGTCTACATTATTAGAAAAACAAATCAGCGTTAATCGTATTGTTACAACAAGCATAGAACATGCACGTGCAATTGAAGACCCTGCACGAGCCAAAATTGTGGAAATTTTATACCATCAAGCACTTTCTGCAGATCAGATTACAAGTGCTCTAAAAAAGGCTGGTTACAAAAAAGCATTAACTACAGTTCGTCATCATCTAGAAATTCTCAAAAATTCTGGGTTAATTGAAATCGTAAAAATCGAAGAAGCAAGAGGTGCTATAAAAAAATATTATGGTACGTCAACTAAATTATTGGATTTTCAGACTCCTGAAGATTTTGATTCAAAATATTCTAAGATTATTGACAACACTTCCGCCAAAATCGAAAAGATTCTCAATGGTTTAACGCCTAAAATTACCAAATCAAAGAATAAAAAATCCAAAGAATATTCTCAATATCTAGTCATGGAGATTATGAATCGAGCCATGACAAATATACTTGAAAAGTCTACTAAAAAATAACAATGAAAAATATTGGAAGAAAAATCTATAAAATTATTTTCTGAAAAAAATCTTGTTTTTATCGTAACAATTATGAAAGATGGGTCACCACAAGTATCCCCTGTCTGGGCAAACTATGAAGATGGATATGTTTTGATTAATACTGCTGAAGGAAGAATAAAACACAAAAATATTCTTCGTGATCCTCGTGTTGCAGTATCGGTTGTATCAAAAGATAATCTCCTTGATATGACAACTATTCGTGGAATAGTTGAAGAATTGATTCCAGATTATGAATACAAACATGCAGATAAACTCACACAACAATACATGGGTCGTGAACATTATCCATTCAAACGTGATGATGAAAAAAGAGTTATCCTAAAAATAAAACCAACCAAAGTTTTTGTTTTACCTGAATTAAAGATGCAAGACTAGCAATTTAGAATGTTTCTAAACTCGAGTTTAAAAACAAGTTTAATTAAGAATAAAAAAAATAGAAAAAAAGTTAGTAAGACAGTTTAACGTCGACGTTTAGCTGCCTTTCTCTTTGGAGCTGCTTTACGTTTAGCTGCCTTTCTCTTTGGAGCTGTTTTACGTTTAGGTGCTGCTTTTCTACGAGATGCTGCTGCTTTTCTCCTACGAGATGCTTTTGCTTTAGTAGCTGCTGCGGCTTTTGCTGCTGCGTTTCTCTTTCGAGTACGTGCTGCTTTTTTTGCTGCTGCTGCTCTTTTGGCTTTAGATATTGCCATAACTTTTTCCAAAAGTTATGCGTGTTATATGGTACAAGTCACACATAACTACGCAATCTATAGAAAAATTTGACAATTTTTTTAATTTTAAAAAATGCGATCAACAATTTGTTATACAAACAACAGCTGTATCAGTAGTTGATTGTTCTTTTTGTGGTCTAATAATTATTTTGTATTGACTTTCTTCATCAAATGGAATATCAAACTGTGTTGTTATCTCAATTGGTTTGTTTGGTTCTAACCATTCTATGAACAAGTCTTTAGAAGAAAACGTTTCTTCACCATAAATTGCAATATGTTTTTGTTCTTTTTCATCAACAATGTAGAATTGTCCGCCTGTAAGCAGAGTTTTTTCTTCACTGATGTTTTTTGCAGTGATTCCAATCATTACAAACGTGTTTTCAGGTCTTTTTTCTTCACTACCCTCATGTGTTCCTTCAAATGTAATGACATATTCTACTGGTCCAACTGTAACTGTCTCTCCTGCAACTGATGAAATGTAATTTGTTTGATACTGTGCGTACATGAACATTCCAGCACTCATTGTAGCTATTATTGCACCTATTACAATCACAGCACCCATTTTTACCATGAAAACACTGAATTATTTTGGTATATAGTTGAAACGCAATTTTCACTAAAAAAGCTCACTTTGGAAAATACTGCGATCACCGAGGTATTGTGATTATTTTGTACACACACAGCGTTATCTTCACAAATGCCCTAGTGATATCGATCAACCTCTGGACTTTTCATTGTTCTCTGTCTTGAGGTTCGATCTTTTTTCTCCGATCAAAATGATTAATGTAATAATCTCATATTACACAATTATCATTTAAATATCCGATTTTTGGGATTTGCGTCAATGGCTAAAACAAACACAAAGAAAATTTTGACCATTTCATTGGCCGCAATTTTTGGAATTGCAATGATTGCTTCTCCAACAGGTGTAGATGCAATGGGAAGTTTTCTTGATGTAAAGAAAGCAAAAATTGTTACAGATAGTTCAGAATTTGAAAAAGCGAAGTTTTCCACCAAAGCACAAATCACTACTGATGGTACAGGAGGTGCATTTGGATTTGGTGTGATTTCTGGTGCAGGTCTTGAAGCAATTGCTGTTACTACCACTCATGGTGGTGTGCTAGATAGTATTGCACAAATAGATGCAAATGATGCATCATTCCACAATCACTATGTTGCTCTTCAAAATTCTACTGATGCAGATCCTCTGATTGGCACTGGGCTATGTCCAGGTTTGGAAGTACGTGATATCACATTCCAAGAACCAGGAGATGTAGACATAGACAATAAGAAAGCAAACATGGAAGATGTTCCATATTACTTTGCTGGAACTCATAGTCTATCTGGAGCAAACATTAGTTTCTTGGCAGATGAAAACGTAGTAGATGCAGTGTCATTTACAATTGCCCCTGTTTTCAATGTGGGTGGCGGTATTGATGCAGTATGTATCAATGATGTATCCTCTGCTAACAACCTTCAAGTCAAAGAGAAAAACGATTAATCTCTGACCTTTTTTCCTTATTTTTTACTAAAATTTAGGGGTTTAGCTTTTACGCACAATAATAAAAGATCATACTAGCTAGCTGAGCTAGCTTGGTGGTTTGATGATTGCATTTCATATCTAGGCACAAGTGTTCATCCCCCCCTCAAAATGACTAATTTTGAAAAAATGGTATTGTACCTACATGAACTAAATTTCGAGGGGGGTTTAACGTTTAGGTATGTTTTAGAAAACTTGTCATTTTAGGAAATTTTCTAGCAATGGAGTAACCCAATTCATTATTTGTGAAAATAAATCTGATGAGACTCTGAAATTCTTCAAAAAAACCATTCACGGACTTGAATGATTCATTCATAGATGTTTCATTAATCTGTAAAAATAAATTTCTCACATTTTATTTTTAGATGAATTCTAATTTTACACTCTGCATGTGCATTTGGACACACAATCTATGTAGAATAAGGATATGCATTTAGCAAGTTTTTAGATGAAAAATGAGGGTAAACCCTCTACAAAATGATAGATTTGGAATCTACCCTCTTTCTATCTTAATGGTAATTCTACCTTTTTTGGCAGTATTTACCACTTTGAGAGCTTTATCCAACACTCCCATACCAAATCTTGACAGCTCTGCTGAAGAAATAGTTAATTCTCTTGGTTCTGATTTTGAGGTTTTTGTTTTCATAATTTAGAATAGAAATTTTTGGATATAAGACACGCGTAGAACTGATAAATCATCTATTTTTTAGAATGTCTTCATCAAAAATCTTGCAGTTTTTTCATGCATTCAGATACTTTATCCGTTGCATCAAAAACTGTCTGTTGGTTGATGTTTTCTTTATCTTCTAATACAAAATAAACCTCGATCTTTTGTTTGCCATCTTCAGTGATAATTTTGTTAATAGCGTGAATTGAATTGCAAAAATCCGACACTTTTTTCTCAAATATTTCCTTTTCTTCTTCATTAAATCCTAAATATCTTGCAATTTGGTTATTTTTCATTATTGCTTTTGCTCCTACTACTATGACTCCTGATTGTGCTTTTGGTTCAAATATTTCCACAGGAATTCCGTATTGACCTGCATGTTTTACTAGAATTTGAAAAGAGTTTTCCGTATTTTTTACTTCTTCAAAAGAAAGACCTTCATGAATTAACCATCTTTCAATATTGTCTCGCATTCTTAATACACTCATAATAACACCTCCAAAACAAGTTCTATATGATTCTAAATCTAAATGACTACTAGTCTCAATTTATGATATTTCTAAATTCGAATTTAGAAATATTGAAAATCTATACCTGAAGAGCATTTACAATTCTAGATGTTTACATTAAATCCTGAATCTAATCCCGGAATTGATGCTGCAATGAAAATATTGAAAATAATTCCAATCACCATAAATGCTAAACCTAGATACAAACAATTTTTTGCTTTACGTGGATCATCATGACGTAAAATAAAAAATGCGATAATTCCTCCAATTAATATTGGTAACAAAAACCATGCATTACTTCTTCGTTTTTCTGGATATGACATAATTCTTCACAATTATTTTGCAGTTACTGTTTTTTTATGTAACTGTGTGATCTCTATTTCTACTGTCTCTAATGGGTCTTCTACTTGGTTCCGTCTAATTGAGAACATTTTTGGTTTTTCAAAATCATCAGTACAATCAGGACATGCATAAACTAGCACTCTATGTTCATTTGGTGCCTTTGGATTAGATAATCTAGGATAATACACTAGCCTTGCACCACAATCAACACAATATCTGTTGGCCCTTCTAGTTCTGACCAATGTAAACCTCCTGCATTATTCTAGATATGCGATCATCTATTAGATCTATATTGTCTAATAGAGTAAACTAATTACTATCAACCGATCAATATTTCTAAATTGAATTTAGAAACCAGTAGATGGGAAAGTACATCAAATTACACATTCTAGGAAATAATTATTTTTGTTATTTCTAAAATAATACACAATCATTTTCACAAAGAAATATTTGAGAGTTTCAATTGATATGATTGGTTTGTA
>JACERO010000014.1 GCA_013911135.1 Candidatus Nitrosopumilus sp.
CAAATTGTTATTAGTTGATAGAGAGTTTTTTACAGCTGGAATAATTTCTGTGATAAAACAAAAACACTTGAAATTTCTAATGCCTGCAAAAAAGACTCCAAGAATTAAAGATGCCATTTTACAATATGTTAATGGAGATAGAAAATCAATTTCAAATTGTATGATACAATCCGCATCAGGGCATGTCGAGTCATTTACTCTAGTCATTTTACCAAACAAGAATGCAAGAAAAAAATCAAATCTTACAGACCAGTACATTACATTTGCAACAAATATTTCACCAAAAGAAATATCACACAACATACAATCCATTCCAACTGATTACAAGCAACGGTGGGGAATAGAGACAGGTTATGCCTGCATAGGAAGATTCAGACCAAAAACTATAGTTCAAACCAATCCATAAGGTTGCTATACTTTTACTATTCATTAATTTTGTACAATGCATGGATTATTACAAATTTGATAATATCTGAAGAATCGGATATACAAAATTACAAACCAATCATATCAATTGAAACTCTCAAATATTTCTTTGTGAAAATGATTGTGTATTATTTTAGAAATAACAAAAATAATTATTTCCTAGAATGTGTAATTTGATGTACTTTCCCATCTACTGAATATCTACATGGCAAGTAAAAAACCATTTATCAAACCATTCAATGATATTTTGAAAACCAATTATGATGTTTTGTTAGTAACACTTGATCAAAAATCAGCAAGAATACAGAAATTTCATGGTAGTCAAATAATCCAAGAAGCTAAACTTCGAATTTACCTACAAGGAAGACATAGAAAAGGTGGACAGAGTCAGGGTAGATTTCTAAGAGCAAGACAAACCAAAATTCATGTTTTCTTCAAGAAAGTTGCAAACAAAGTTCGAATGATGGATTCAAATTCTGAATTACTCTTATTGGGAGGAATTGGACCTGCAAAAACAGAATTTTATAATAAACTTGATTCAGAGTTGGTAAAAAAATGTCGATTTGTAGAAACTGTATCTTTTTCCACTCCAAAAAATGATATTGATGAGAAAATAATACATCATCTATATCAGCATAGACAAAAATATGTTAGAGAAATTATTGAAAAATACAAAAATCTAGTCAAAGAAGGATTAACTGCAAAAAGAAATAATATTATTTTCAAGGCATTAGAAATTGGAGCAGTAGATACGCTAATTGTTTCTGCAAACTATCACACTACTTCTCAATTCAAAAATATCATGAAAATGATGGAGATTGCAAAAAATACATCAGCTAAAATTGAGTTTGTAGTTTCTCCAAAAATAATTAAAAAATTAGAAATTGATGATTCAGTTTTAGCTATACTTCGATATAGAATAAAATAATCTTCTGACATTACTCTTACCTGCGTCTATTTTTATGCCTAAAATTGTAACGACCTTGAACTAATTTGTTCAGCCACCAAGAGGGTCTACATAATTTTTAGAAAATGCCGAATTTACTAGATTCCATTTCTTCTTTGATAGCAAGTTTGAATCGTAGAGATTTAGTCTTTACATTCTTTGTTAACCATGTAAGAAATTTTTTTTCAACTCCTCTTCCCTTTAATTTTTGAAAATCAGATCCCATCATTTCTATCAATTTTTCAACAAGCGATTTGTTTACACTTAATACAAAAAAGTGCCATCCAAAAGCAAATTCTGAATCAGTCATAACAAAATCATCCTTACTGTGAACCATTTCTTCCAAAAGAATCAATTGACGAGTTAATGCTTTACTTGTTTTATCATAATCTACTGCAGAGACATTGATGTTAATTCTGGCTTCCATACTCTTTTCATTTTAAAACAAAATAAAAGGATTATACAAATTATTCCTTTAAAAGATATTCAAAATCAATATCAAATTGCATTTTCATTATATTGATATACGTTTGAATAGATTCTGGAATTTCTTCACCACATGCTACTCCCAATTTTTTTGCATTGATCCAAATTGTCAATGTCTGTATAATTGTCAAAAATCGATCATTTTTAGTTTGAGTTCCAATGGATTTTGTGTATCTTTCTGCAAATTCCCATGCTGTGACAAAATCTATACATTTTACACCAAAAATTGCTAATACCTGTTCTTGCATACTTTGCGCTTTTTTGAATGGTATTTTGTTGATAATGTATGGGAAATTTACTTTATCTGGAAGACAATCTGGAAGTGGTCCCCAAATTGTAATTATTTTTGTTTCTGGTTTTAGATTTTCAAATTTTTTCAACATTTGATTAATCACATTATCATTTGTAAACCAAAACAAAATAACTGACGCATTTGAGATATCTGATTCTTCTATATTCTTACAAATTAACTGTCCTTGAATATTTTTTTGTTCAAGAATTTTTTTTCCCTGTTGGATTTTTTCAGGATTGTTATCTATTCCTACAGCTTTTTTTACTTTGAACTCTTTCATTGCTATCTCTATTCCTTTTTCATTGCCACAACCTAAATGATAAAAAATATCATTTTCTCCTAAACCTGCAAACTTGAAAATTTCTCTAAAAGATTTTTCTGGTAGTTGAACATCTTCCCCACTAAGTAAATTTTCTGGAAGTGTTTCTAAATATTCATCGATTTTCAATAGTTTTATTACTACTAGCGAGAATTTATTCTCTTATACTTTCTAATTTTGAAACTACCTGCCATAACTGTGTTCTTACATATGATGGCATGTTAGGATCTTGTGTAACATCATCTAGTAAACTAATTGTATTTGCAGCTCTTACTGATAGTGAATATTCTTCCTTATTCAAATCTACAAGCAAATCTGAAATTGATTTTTTTATTGTCTTTGGAGTAGAGTTACTTGAAGTGATCTGATTTAATGTTTCAATTGCTTCTTTCATCGATTCTTTATTTTGAGCCTCGTCTACCATTTTTTACACCTTTTCTTAAAAATTAGAAGTATATAGTCACATCTCTACAAACACGTCATCTGATTCTACTACAACGTTGTATGATGTTAAATCTCTAATTTTTGCTGGGAATTTAACCAATTTCCCTGTTTTACAATCAAATTGCGCGCCGTGCCAACCACATGTGATTGTGCATCCATCCAATTTCCCTTCTGATAGGCTGGAACCTGAATGAGTACAAGAATCATCTGTTGCACAATATTCTCCATCAATATTTGCAACTAAGACATCTCTTTCATCAATAGATACCTTGATCATCTTTCCAGGAGGAATATCTGATATTTTACCGGCTATGATTTTTCCCATTGTAGTTTTTGTCTGATTATTCTTAATATTGCTTTGTACATAGTGACTGTGATGATCAGAGAAGCAAATGATTTAGACAAAATTCCAATTTTGAAATTTTGTAAAGACACTTTTTCTTGGGGAGATTATGTAGATCAAGTTTGGGATTCTTGGTTATCTGAAGGTAATTTACTCCTATTTGAAAAACAGTTTCCCATAGGAATCTGTCATGCATTTTACTCAGACGACCAAATTTGGATTGAAGGAATTAGGATTGATCCCAATTTCCGTAGACAAAAAATTGCATCTGAACTAGTAAAACATGCTGAATCAATCGGAAAAGAAAAGGGTATCTTATTTTCCTTTATGCTAATTGATACTGAAAACATTTTATCTCACTCTATGGCAAATTCTTTAGATTATGACATCTTTCAAACTTGGAATTTTTATTCTCTTATACCAAAAAGAAATCTAAATTATAATGTCCACTTTGAAAAATCTCTAAATCGTCAATTCTATTCCCATTATGTAAAATCTTGGAGATGGCTTACCATTGATGATTCCACACTATCTACATTTCATGAACAAAATAAAATTGTCAAATCTCATATAGATGGCAAAAATTCAATTGCAATTCTTACTAATTCTGATCATTTTGATAAGACTTTAATTATTACATTATTTTCAGGCTCACAAAATACTACATTGCAAATAATTCCCTTTCTACAAAATTATGGTCTGAAAGAAAACTACGAACGAATACAAATTTTGACTAAAGAACAATTAGCTATTTTTGATTCATTGGAACATAAAATTTCATTTCATTTAATGAAGAAGTCTTTAGTTTAATCTGATTTAACAAATTTTATTGTGTTGTTTAAAATTCCAAGACCTTCAATTTTCATTTCCACTTTATCCCCATCTTTCAAAAATACTACATTTGGATTATTTAACGCTACTCCCGCAAGTGTTCCAGTAGAAATAATATCTCCTTTCTCCAAAGTCATGACTTTAGAAATTTTTGAAATAATTTCTGGAATTTTTATAAACATTTTACTTGTAGAAGAGTTTTGTCTTAATTCTCCATTAATTTTGGTTGTCAGTTTTAGGTTTTGTGCATCTTGGATTTCACCAGATGTTGTAATCCATGGTCCACATGGTGCAAATGTATCAAAACCCTTTCCTCTAGTGAATTGTTTATCTTTGAATTGAATATCTCTGGCCGAAACGTCATTGAATATCATGTATCCAAATACTGCCTTTGATGCATCCTCTACACTCACATTTTTGCAGTTTTTTCCAATTATCACGGCTAATTCTACCTCATAATCTAACTTTGAAACAAAATCTGGGCATACGATATCTGATTCAGTACTAGTTAGTGTTGTTCGTGGTTTAATTACAATAACTGGATCTTCAGGTGCTTGTAGTCCTTGTTCTTCAGCATGGTCAGCATAGTTAAATGCCAAACAAATTATTTTGTTTGGATTTGGGATTGGTGATAATAATTTAAATTTTGAAATATTTTCTTCGTATGGCAAATCTTCAATTTTATTTTTAATTTCATCATATCATCCATCAAAAAGAAAATCTTTTACATTATATGGAATTGGAACTCCTGTTAGAAAAGTTATTTCATCTTTTGTAGATACTTTATCTCCTTTTACAAAACCATATGTTTCAATATTTCCATGTAGTAATCGTGCTATTTTCATATTTGATCACTTGTGTGTAAAAATTGCTTGATTCTGTGAATCTTTTCTGCAATATCCAAATCTAACAAATTGAATTTCTTCTCCTTCTTTTAATTGTAGATAATGTGGTTCTGTATAAACATCTAATTCTTCTAAACTATCTTCGTTAAATTCTTCTCCATTGAATAATGTTTTTGGAATAATCATCTTAATTTCATGTGCAGTTTTTTGTGAAACCCATTGAATTTTTGGTATGTCTGTTGTTTTTCCATCTTTTACAAATTCCCCTTCAAATTCTGTACCTTCTTTTGTTATGGAAACATTTCCTAATCCTAAAAGTCTAATCTGCATTCCTTGTTTGATGTCTTGTGCATCATCTCCTGAAATATAGAAATTCCCATCAATCTCAATTTTTCTTTTTCCCATGTCATTAATTGGGTGATTAGGAATTTCAACTGATGAGACTGGTAAATTTTTTACTGTTAATTTTTTTGCATTGCTTACCATGAATAATCTTGTACTCTCAGCATCAACCAATTTTCGATTAAATGCTTCAAGTGCATCAAATGGTGCAAGAGTATTTGCTTTGGTTAAGCCTAAAGACAGGATAAATTTTCTGATGGCCTCAGGTCTGATTCCTCTTCTTCTAAGTGCCTCAAGAGTTGGAAGTCTTGGATCATCATACCATGAAACCTTGCCTGTTTCAATCAAAGGCTTGATGATTCTTTTTGAAATAGGCATTCCTTTGAATTCGAGCCTGGAGAAAAACCCTTGGTATGGTTTTCTCATGTTTAACGCATCTAAAATTGCATCAATTAGCTCTTCTCTTAGCTCAAATTCTTTAGAACGAAAAGCATGTGTGACTCCATCAATACTATCTTCAATTGCAACTGAAAAATCATAGCTAGGCCAAATTCTGTATTTTTTACCTAACGTGTAATGACTTTCATCAATAATTCTGAATAATACTGGATCTCTCATGACTGCATTATCTGCTTTCATGTCTCCACAAAATCTTACAATTGCATCCCCCGGTTTGAATTTTTGTTTCATCTTTTCCCAATTTTTATTATTTTTATCAATATCTTCCATACTACACTTGCAGGCTTTTCTTTCTCTTCTGTTCTTGCTGATGGTATCTCTTTTACAAGTACAAACGTAAGCATTTCCCGAATTAATTAATTCCATACCTTTCTCATAAAATACTTCCATGTCATCTGAAGTACTTTTCACTATGTCAAATTCTATTCCTATCCACTCTAGTCCAACTTTGATAGCTGCATGATACTCCATTCTTTCTGCTTCTGGATTTGTATCATCCATTCTTAGAATAAATTTCCCACCATACATCTTTGCATATTCTGAATTAATGATAGCAGCTTTTGCATGTCCTATGTGTGGATAACCATTTGGTTCTGGAGGAAATCTTGTAACAACTTTTCCTTGTTCAGCGCCTTCTAATTCTGGAAGACCTTCTCTTCCTTTGATTTTTTCTTTAGGTATTAAAATTTCTGGAAAGTTTTCTTCAATTTCTTTTTTCTGTTCTTCAGATGATAATTGATTTACATCAGCAACAATTTCAGAAATGTCTTTTGTGATTTCTTTTACTTTGGTTCTAAATTCTGGTTTAGTTCCAAGAATTTTTCCCAAAATTATTTTATCTTGAGTTTGTCCTCCATGCTCAAATGCATTTTGAAGAGCCATTTTCCTAATTTCTTTTTTCAATTCTTCATTCATACTAGTTCGACCTGCTGCAACTATACACTTCTCTTTACTACAAAATCCAATAATGTAATTAACTCTGTTTTAGCAGAGCCTGAATACCTTGTCAATGATTTTTCTGCTTTATCTGTGTATTTTAGAGCCTGTTTTCTAACATTTTCTTCGATTCCAAGAAAGCGAATTACGCCTACTGCCTTATTTAGATCATTTTTTGTTGCCTTTGAATTTCCAAATGCCTTTAGAATTATTTTTTTATTTTTACCTTTTGCTGATTTTATTGCCATCAAAATTGGAAGTGATTTTTTACCTTCCCTAAGATCATTTCCAACAGGTTTCTTTGTAATTTTAGGATCTCCCCTAACTCCTATGAGATCATCAGTTATCTGAAATGCAATTCCCAAATTTTTCCCAAATGATGAGAGATTTGAAATATCATTTGATTTGTTTGTAGCACAAATAGCTCCCATTGCACATGATACATCAAATAATGCTGCAGTTTTTTTGCTAATCATTGTAATGTATTCTGTTTGCGTTGGAATTTTCTTCTCTTCTGCCATCTTTACATCAAGTAACTGACCTTCACATACATCTACACATGCTTTTGCTAATCTGGAAACTAATTTAGTGATAGCATCTGATGATAATTTTGATTCAGTAATTATTTGAAATGCCTTTGAAAATAAAACATCACCCGCAAGAATTGCAACTGACATTCCAAATTTTTTATGTACAGTTGGAACTCCGTGACGCATTTCATCATTATCCATGATATCATCATGAACCAAAGTAAAGTTGTGAACCATTTCTACAGCACTCGCAGCTAGCATTGCATTGGAAACTTTTCCTCCTAAAATTTGACAACTTCTAATTACCATGTATGGTCTAAGTCTTTTTCCACCATGAATAATCAGATGTCCTGCTGCGTCATAGAGTTTTTTTGGATTTCCTTTTAGTTTTGAATTTAGAGACTTGTTTACTATTTTTGCATTTTTTTCAATTTGATTAGTTTTTTTCATTTACTAATCTCCATTTGTCTTTTGGTAAATGTGTCTTGATTGTTTCATGCAATCTATCATGAACTTCACTATTCATCCATGTAGATAAGACATTTTCATGCTTTTCAAGCATGGATTGCTCAGATTTATCAAGTAATCCTAAAGCAATAAGCATCCAAGGACAATAAATTTGAGGATTAATCTTTAATTCTAAAAGTAACTCTTTTGCAGAAATCCACTTAATTTCATCTATTTCTCCTTCAATTTCTTTTAGTTCTGTAGATTTATCAATTATTCCAATTAATGTTCCACAAATTTCATTTTCAGAACCCACATCTTTGAAAGATACATGATACTCAAATTTGTGTAAATAATCTAATTTCCCTTCAATTCCTAATTCTTCTGGCATTCTTCTTTCACCTGATGATACATAAGTTTCAGATTCTCTTGGGTGACTTGCAAATGTCCCATCCCAATCACTTGGCCACAACATCTTTTCTTTTGCTCGTCTTGTAATTACTAGTCTGCCATCCTTATCAAATAATAAAGCAGTAAATGCCCTGTGCAATTTCCCATTTGGCAAATGGCACTTTACTTTTTCTTCAGTACCAATTGGATTATCATTTTCATCAACTAAAATTACAAATTCTTCAGACATTTCTTTTTCCTCTAAACAATGTTCCTTCAAATTTCCTATTTTTAACCGCTTTCACAATTCTTTCAGGTTTGTTCCCATTTACAAAAAAGACATTCATTCCCATCTTTGAAATCTTTGAGGCTTCCTCAACTTTTCTAACCATTCCACCAGTAACATCCTTTTTGTTTTCTGAAATTAAAGGACGTTCACCATTTAATTCATAAATCAATTTTTTTGATTTGAGATCAGAATACAATCCATCTTCATTTAGAACAAAAATACTGAGTCTTGATTTTAAAATTTTTGCAAGATGAGTCATAATCTTGTCACCTGATAAAATGTATGTTTTTTTTTGACCATACCATAATGCATCTCCATATGTGACTGGAATTAAGCCTGTTTTTGCAATTTTTTCAATTTCTTTAACCTTTTTTGAAATCGGTTTGTTACCTAACATAAAGCCAGTTGGAGGAAAACAATATGGATTTAATTTATTTTTTAACAATGAATCCAAAACAATCTTGTTTAACTCAATCATTGAATTTTTTACAATTGCAACTCCTCTAAGATCATATTTTTTTTCTTTGGTATGCATATCATATTTCACAGACCAATAATGCCCATAGGAACCTCCACCATGAACAATAATCATTGATTCATCAATTTTTTTTAAACTCGTAGCAAGATTGTCTATTGTTTTTCTTCTGGCTGATAATGATTTTTCTTTATTTGTGATAACTGAGCCACCCAATTTTATTAGAATCATGCTGTTCCAAATTGTGCAGTCAATTAAAAAGTATCAGTCCTTTGAAATCAATCTTCACTGAAAAACAGTCATAATTTTTCTCTTTGAATTGATTTATGGAATGCTCCAAATTTGTTTCATCTGTTAATGCAAAGATGCATCCACCTCCTCCTGCACCCGTGATTTTTGCCCCAAAAGATGATTTTTGCCCTATCATGATCATATCTCTTAATTTTTCATTTGAAACTCCTATCCTTTCAAGATACTCTTGATTCTGAATTATTTTTTGCCCCAATTCTTTTGTGTTGTTATCTTTTAATAATTTCAAAACATCTTCAACTAATTTTGATTCATCATTGCATAACTTTGAAAATTCCACCTCATTTTCTTCTTTGAATTGTTTTACTCCTGCAACTACTGATTCTGTAGAATGTTTTATGTTTGAATTTGCAATTACTAGATGAAAATTGGATTCAGATTCTATTTTGGTAAATCCATTTTTCTTATTATATTCCATAATGCCACCATATGTACAAACTGTGCAATCTGCTCCTGAAGTGTTTTGAAAAATTGTTTTTTCAGCTGCAATTGCAAGTTCAAGAATTTCTTCCTTGGATGTCTCTGTAAATAATCTTGAAATTGCTGCAGCACCTGCAACACAACAAGCAGATGATGAACCTAAACCTACTCCCAATGGAATATCTGATTCTACTGTGGTTTCAATTCCTGTGATTTGATTTTGTGTTTGTAACATTTTGTTTGCTAAATAATAAAATGGTTTCAGCGGAGAATTAATTTCTGAAATGGGTTTGTTTGGTTCTAAAATTAAATCTCCTATGTTTGATTTAATAGAAATTTTATGTTCTTCAATCTTCTCTGCAGTGACAGTTATTCTCTTATTGATTGCACAAAGAATTACTTTTACTCCATATACTACAAAATGTTCTCCAAAAAGAATAACTTTTCCTGGTGCCGAAGCTTTAGATTTCAAGTGAACACTTTAGAATTTTGAGTGATTTATTCGATTTCCTCTTCGGTAATCTTTGTTTCAAAATCATCAATTTCATATTTCATTGATTCATTTTCCTTTAGTTCTCCTCTTTCAATGAGGATTTGACGTACCAATAACCAGTAAACTGTTGCCAGAGCTTTTCTTCCTCTGTTGTTTGCTGGAATAATTACATCTAGTTTTGATGTAATGTTATCTGTATTTGCAATTCCTATTACAGGAATACCTGCATTAGTTGCTTCTGTGATTGCTTGCTCATCAACTTGTGGATCTGAAATTAAGACTAATTTTGGTTCAATGTAATATGGTAATGAGGGATTTGTTAAAGTTCCTGGCATGAATCTTCCAAGGAGTTTTTTAGCATTTAACATCTCACAGAATTTTTCAATTGGTGTCTCTGCATATCGTCTTCTTGTACATACAATGAGATTGTCTGTTCCTATTCTATTGATGAATTTTGCTGCTGTTTTGATTTTCTCTAATGTTATGTCTAAATCAAGCATGTAAAGTCCTTCAGGACTGGCTGTAGTGATGAATGATTTCATGAATTTTGTTTTTACTTGAGTTCCTACTCTAATTCCAGTAGCTAGGATCTTCTTTTTGATGTCTATTGCTTCTGCTTGTTGACTCATGACGATTTTAAATCTCTGCCATACCGCGTATTAAATCATGCTCTGATAGGCGTAATAGTTCATTGAGTTTTGCTATTCTTTCTCCTCCAACTACCCCAACTTTGAGCATTTTTGATTTTGTTGCAATTCCTATATGCGATATTTGTGAATCAGTTGACTCTCCCGATCTATGTGATGTGATTAATTTGATATTGTTTTGATGTGCAACACTGGCAAATTCAAGAGCATCATAAAGACTACCTGCTTGATTTACTTTAAGAATTGCTGCGTTACATGATTTTGAATCAATTGCTTTTGTCAGAATGTTTTTACTTGTAACTGTCAAATCATCTCCTGTAATCAGTATGTTTGGGAATTTAGCTGTTAGTTCTGCCATATCCTCAAATGCTTCTTCGTGAACTGCATCTTCTGCATAAATTAATTTATATTTTTCAATAATATTTGCTGCAAAATCAATCTGCTCTCCAGTAGAATTTTCAAATCCAGATCTGTCATAAACGTACTTTTGTTTTTCTTCATTCCATTGTGTAGATGATGCAAAGTCTACTCCTAATGATACCTCTTTTCCTAAAGTAAATCCTAAATTCTCACAAGCTTTTGCAGAAATCTCTAATGCTTTTTGATTTTCCAATTTTGGTGCCCATCCACCTTCATCACCTCTTCCATTAGTAAAACTGGAATCTTCATTTTCTAAAACGCTACGTAATTCTTTATGTACTGCCAAATTGGTTTCAATGGCATCTTCTATAGTCTTTGAACCTATAGCACAAATTAAAATCTCTTGAATGTCTGGTGTTCCAGGTCCTGCATGTGCTCCACCTCCTAAAATATTCCCTATCGGAAATGGAAATTTGAATGAGGATTCTGATGATAGTGTTTTAAACAATGGTTGTCCTGACGCTTTTGATGCTGATTCCATTGCTGCAATTGTTACCGCAAAAGCAAGTGCTCCTCCAATTTTTGAATAGTTTGTAGAATTATCCAAACTTTTCAGAGCATCGTGAATTCCTTTAAGATCTGAAGATTCTAACCCTATGAATTTTTGAGAATTTTCTTGTATAATTCTAAGACTCTCTTCTGGTTTTTCATTAGGAAAACTAACTGCTTCATATTTTCCTACACTTGCACCTGATGGCGCACAAACTCTTCCTAAAAATTTACCTTCTGACTTTACATCTATCTCAATTGTCTTGCTTCCTCTACTGTTGTATAGAATACGTCCTTCAATAGAAGAAATCTTGGACAAGTTATTCTAACTCAGCTTGAACTTCCTGTTTTCTTTTCTGAATTGCTTCATAGAATGGAATTACTTGTTGAATTGTCTCAACAGTAGTCAAAAGCATTCTTCTACAGCAATATCTCTCAAGTCCCAAAGAATCGAGAACTTTTTCTGGATTTTCTCCAGATTTTACTTTATTTTGATATTCCTCAAATTTATCGGCAATTAAATTTCCACATGTAAAACATCTAACAGGAATTAACATACGAACGAAAAAGTAATCAAGGATTATAAAAACCATACAAGGAAATTTCATTGCGGGCGTCGCCCAGTCTGGCCAAAGGCGCTAGCTTGAGGGGCTAGTCTCTCAGGAGTTCGTGGGTTCAAATCCCATCGCCCGCATATACAATTTCAAAAATTATTTCTCTAGTTTTTGTAAAGTCTTGATTAGTTCAGTTCGCCTCTTCTCTTCTGTAATTGCCGATCTGACATCATCTACCAAAATTCTATTTACATCAATTTTTCTTCTAGCCTCTTTTACTACTTTATCATACAATGAAAAAGTGTAAAGATGAAGATACAAATTTTCCATTACTTCAAAAATTCTTGTAGCCTCATCAATCTTACCAATTCTAATTTTATCAAATACCATTCTTTTCAATTCACCTACACAATCCAGCAATCCTAAAACATATGATTCTGGCATTACTGCCAATTTTTTATCTGAAGGAATTTCTTTTTTTTCTACAATTGCAATTAGACACGCAGCTTCTACGAATTCCTGTTCTGGTGTAATTAGATATCTTCTAAGCCCACCTGTTGCTTTTTTCTTGTATTTTTTCAATAATTTGTCTGCTTGTTTCAAATTATTTTTTCCAGTCTTTAAATCTCCTTTATGAACTGCAATAATTGATCTGCTACAGAGAATAATCACTTCTCTTGTATTTTTTAGTAGAAATTCTCTTGTTTCTTGAATACTCTCTAACGATTTTACAATCTTGTTTAATGATGGTTTTACATTTTTTAATGTTATACTTGATAATATCAAAAAACTAGGATAAAGTCGTTTGCTAAATCATTCGTCTTGATATTTTTGCTTGTCTTATTCTATTTAAAAAAGAAATTAAACATCTTCTTTAACCCTGACGACTTATTTCCGTTTAGAGAGATAGTGGGTGTCGGTTTTTCAATAAAAATCCCTTGTGGTCTATATAATAAAACTGCAAGCAAAATTATTCCAAGTAATAAAAAGTCAAGCCAAACAACATCAAATGGAACATATGCTTGAAAAGAATCTTTGAAAAATATGATGAATTTTCGTAGTGTAACAAAAAGAAGTGTTCCAATAAGTACTCCTTTGTTATTTGCTAATCCTCCTATGAGAATCATAAGAAATGGCCAAAAGGTCCAACTTGCTCTATCGTATGCAAAGGCAATTGTTCCGCCAACATAAAATGCATACAATGCACCTGCAATTGCTGCAAGTGCTGCAGACACCATAATTATTTTAATCCTTACATGTGTAGTGTTTTTTCCAAGTGATTCTGCTGCAACTTCGTTATCTCTAACTGCTCTAAGCATTCTTCCTAGTGGTGAACGAATCATTTTTTCGCTAAACACATACACAGCAATTGCAATTAGGATTAATCCAATAGTAGCTACTGGGAATCGTAATTCTCCTGGAAGAAATGATAATGGATCTGGTACTTGAACCCCAAGAGTACCGCCAACTAGTGGAGTAAAATTATTCCCAATTATTCTGATACTCTCACCAAAAGCTAGTAATGAAATTGCAAGATAGTCTTCTCGCAATCGGATAGCTGGATATGCTGTAATCAATCCTAGACCGCCACCTACAGCTGCTGCAATACCAAGTGTCAAAAAGAATACAATGAATCCAATTCCAGTGTTATCTACTAACCAAATATTAATTTCAGAAACTATTGCTAAATTGTTTTCAATGTAATCTCCCTCAATTCCTGCCATATTGGCAAAAATCCTACCTGGAATTGCTGCTGCAACAAATGCACCTGCACCAACTGCTAAAACTTTTCCAAAATTTGGAATTCCAGCATATCCAAATTCCATGTTTAAGCTTAGATTAACAATAACATAGATTGCAAAAATTGCAAGCAAATCTACAATGAAAACTGTTTCAGCTTCTAGTACCATATCTCCTCAACCTTGACCAGTTTATTCCTGCTAATCCACGTGGTGCTAATAGTAACGTAACTACAATAAACACCAGTGGAATTAATGGCCTGTATGCAATCAACCAAGAACCAAATTCACCTGCTAAAAATCTCGTTCCTAAAACTTCAGTTAATCCAACTAGTATACCTCCAGCTATCGCACCGTAGATACTGAAAAATCCTCCTACAATACTTGCTGCAAATACACTTGGTATTAACAGCGGACCCAAATTTGGATCTCCTTGAAACCATAATGACATTAAAGCACCAGCTATTCCTGCTATGCCTCCTCCCAAAAGCTATGATATGCCAAAAATTAACTTTACATTAATCCCAACAATTCCTGACAAGTCAGAATTCTCAGTTGCAGCCCTCATTGCAATGCCAAATTTTGTTTTCCTTAACACTATGTGTAGTGTGATTGCTAAAATGGCAATTGTAATTGGTGCTGCAAAAACAATCAATGGAAGTCCCATAAACTCTACATCCAGTAGATGGGAAAGTACATCAAATTACACATTCTAGGAAATAATTATTTTTGTTATTTCTAAAATAATACACAATCATTTTCACAAAGAAATATTTGAGAGTTTCAATTGATATGATTGGTTTGTAATTTTGTATATCCGATTCTTCAGATATTATCAAATTTGTAATAATCCATGCATTGTACAAAATTAATGAATAGTAAAAGTATAGCAACCTTATGGATTGGTTTGAACTATAGTTTTTGGTCTGAATCTTCCTATGCAGGCATAACCTGTCTCTATTCCCCACCGTTGCTTGTAATCAGTTGGAATGGATTGTATGTTGTGTGATATTTCTTTTGGTGAAATATTTGTTGCAAATGTAATGTACTGGTCTGTAAGATTTGATTTTTTTCTTGCATTCTTGTTTGGTAAAATGACTAGAGTAAATGACTCGACATGCCCTGATGCGGATTGTATCATACAATTTGAAATTGATTTTCTATCTCCATTAACATATTGTAAAATGGCATCTTTAATTCTTGGAGTCTTTTTTGCAGGCATTAGAAATTTCAAGTGTTTTTGTTTTATCACAGAAATTATTCCAGCTGTAAAAAACTCTCTATCAACTAATAACAATTTG
>JACERO010000058.1 GCA_013911135.1 Candidatus Nitrosopumilus sp.
CAAATTGTTATTAGTTGATAGAGAGTTTTTTACAGCTGGAATAATTTCTGTGATAAAACAAAAACACTTGAAATTTCTAATGCCTGCAAAAAAGACTCCAAGAATTAAAGATGCCATTTTACAATATGTTAATGGAGATAGAAAATCAATTTCAAATTGTATGATACAATCCGCATCAGGGCATGTCGAGTCATTTACTCTAGTCATTTTACCAAACAAGAATGCAAGAAAAAAATCAAATCTTACAGACCAGTACATTACATTTGCAACAAATATTTCACCAAAAGAAATATCACACAACATACAATCCATTCCAACTGATTACAAGCAACGGTGGGGAATAGAGACAGGTTATGCCTGCATAGGAAGATTCAGACCAAAAACTATAGTTCAAACCAATCCATAAGGTTGCTATACTTTTACTATTCATTAATTTTGTACAATGCATGGATTATTACAAATTTGATAATATCTGAAGAATCGGATATACAAAATTACAAACCAATCATATCAATTGAAACTCTCAAATATTTCTTTGTGAAAATGATTGTGTATTATTTTAGAAATAACAAAAATAATTATTTCCTAGAATGTGTAATTTGATGTACTTTCCCATCTACTGAAGTCAAACAATCACCCTTACAAGTGCAATGAACGTCACTGATCTTCTTGACATCAGCATATCAGTAGAAGAAACAAGTTAATCGTCTGTTTTTTATAAACATCCATAGTATTTCATTTCAGTAACAATCAATTAGATTATGCCAAAATAGAAGTACATGTTAATGTCAGTAAGTTCAGATTATTTTACATTTATCGGCATTGCAACATCCCACAATAACTGACAGAATTTGAAAATATTATTTGTCATCTCCGTTGCATCAGTACATAATGAAATATCGGAACTTTCATCCATAAAATCAATTTAATTAGTAGAGTCTGACATGAACATTTGTTTATTCTCAAAGGCTAAAATTCGTCCATTAGAAGGTAGTTTTCCAATTTTTACCTTAGTCGCGTTGAGTCTTTTAATGTAGGGTATCATTATTTTCTCATTTGAATCAGTTAGCAGAAAAACTCTGCCACCATTTTTTTTACATATTTTGATTTTTTCAGGAATGCCACTATGATACATTCTGACAACATCCTGGATTGATGTTACAATGTAAACTGTGTCCTTTGAATTCTCTATCGAAGTACTAATTCCTGAATAAACATTGTTTAAACCTTGAATTACACGAAATGTAGGAATTGAAGAACCAAATGATGTAGAAACTATTCCATTAATTTTTTGAATAATATTTTTTTAATCTTGTCAATCTCTTTTTTCTTTTTCTGCAAAACTAATTCAATTGCATTTTCAGGATCTGTGGGAATACACAATTTTGGGCTAGATAATGTCATTGATACAAAACCTGTACTGACTAATTCATATATTTTTCTATAGATTTTGTTTCTATCAATTTTCATCTCTTTTGCCAAAGAACCTGTTGTAGTAGGACCCATTCGCAAAAGATTCATGTAAATCTGGCCTGCTTGAAAATCTAATCCCAACACAGAAGAAAATTCTAAACTGATATCATTAACGTACTTAATTATACCAAATTCATTTTTTTGGTCTTGTTCTTGTTTTTGCATTATTACTACTACTGATTTTCTCTTAATACCAATCATGATGATCAATATGATCAATCGTGAAAAATTTGTTATTCTAAGACTAAAACACGTGATAAACACATATTCTAACTATTGAATTTGATTCCATATCAGTTAATGAAATGTAAATTGTGGAAGAATTACAGAAAATAAGATACCAATACCAATTAATGACATGCCAACAATAAGCCAACCTCTAAGACCCACACTATATTGTCATGTTGATTTTGCAGATAAATCTTGACATGTTTGATTCGAAACTTTTACGTTTCTTCTTGACCACAATGAATACATCTCTTTGATGATAGTATCTCAAACCATGCAAAATTATGAATGAATCCTTCTTTACAACTCATAGAGTATCAAAAACAGACATAGATTCAAGAGTTATTGTCAAAAACAGTATCGATCTAAATCTAGATTCTGAACCGTTAGTTTCAATACGCTTAAGTTGATACAATATATGGAAAAATATGGGATTAATGGATAGCCTACGTAAGTACTGCATTATGAAAAAAGTTAGAGACAGAGTAGATGATTCTGAAGAAGAGGAATCAGAGAAATAGTAAAAAGTTTGATGAATCAAAAGATTAGGCTCGTTTTGTTTCCCAATTGAGTTAAGTTATTTGTGCCTAGAAGCATGTCATTAAGAGAATAAAACAAATAGTTCTAATAGTACCTACAAAACATCAGGAATAAGATATGAAATACATGTGCAGAACCTGTAAGAAAAAATGTGATGATATTCCAAAACATATGATGACAGTACACAAATTCTCAAAATCAATTGTAGAAGCCCAACTCAAAGCAAACCCAAATTGTTATAAAAATTCCTTTACAGAATTATAATAATTACTACAAATCAAGTGTTTGAAGAAATTTAATCATAAAACTATAGATTTTAAAACTAATAGATCTATTTCTAAACGAATTGTTTCCTAGAATTGACTCTATCAAACAGATAAGACAAAAGCTAGGTGTAACTCAGAAAAAACTTGCTATAATGACGGGTGTTAGTACTTCAATGATTAATCAGATAGAATCAGGAAGAAGTCAACCAAGCTATGATACAGCAAAGAAAATTTTTGATAATCTTGCAAAATTAGAAGGGGAATCATCTTCACATATTGCAGGGGATTTTTGTAGTAAAGATATAGTAAAACTAAAACCAACAAATACACTTCATGATGCAATAAAAAAGATGCACCAATTATCAATTAGCCAGATTCCTGTTTTTAATAATACAGAGATCGTAGGAATAATATCTGAAGATGGAATTGTAAAACATCTAGCAGATAGAGGTGAAACTGAGCTCAAGAAAGCCAAACTAGCAGATACTATGGAACCTATTCCACCAATAGTCAACTATAATACACCAGCAAATGTTCTTGTTCCATTAATTAGATACTCTAAATGTATTCTAGTTTCAAAGAAATCAAAAATTGTAGGAATCATTACAGCTTCTGATACTTTGAAGATGATGGAATAATTATTTAGGATGAGAGCAGAGTTCTGTCAATACACCGTAAAGTGATTTTGGATGAATAAAAGTAACTTTAGTTCCCGCAGAGCCAGGTCTTATTTTACCTAAGAACTGTATTCCACAACCTTCCATTCGTTCTACTTCACCTTCAATGTTATCAGTCTCTAATGCTAGATGATGTAGGCCTTGTCCTTTTTTCTCCAAGAATTTTTTGATTGGACTAGTATCATTTGTTGGTTGCATTAATTCAATTCGTCCATTTTCTAAATGAAGGATTGCAACTTTGACACCTTCAGTTTCTACTGTTTCAAATTCTACACTATCAACACCTAGTGCTTGTTGGTATATTTTGGCTGATTCCTCTACATCATTTACTGCAATTGCAATATGATCAATTTTCATCTTTCAATATTACATTGTGTGCCTATTTTAAGTTAATTTTGAATGTTTAATATATAAGATCTTCACCGAAAAAATACTCAAGTCTTGAGATTTAAGGAAATAGTTCTCTGACCAAATTGGTTAAGAATTTTATTAATACTTTCTAGTAGAGTAGTGATTTTTGGATAGTCAGAATAAGATAATAAATTATTTTTAATTATTGTAAGGTAATGTCTTACTTTTCTAACCTGACAAAGTTTTTTTGATTTTGATGCATCATAATTTTTTAAATCACTCAAGTTTGCAGAAATATCACATAGTTTAATTAATTTTGCATCAAATGATGCTTCTTTGAGTTGTTTGACATAGATTTGTTCTCTTTTTTTCCTTGTCAATGACATATCCTTTATCAGAGAGGTCACTAACACGACAACTCTACTTCCAAACTGTTCATGTAAATCATCAAAAGTGGTATCAGTATCTCTCTTCTATTGTATCATGAAGCCAACCAGCACAAAGTAATTCCTCGTCAATTACCCCTAGACTTTTAAGCCGATTTACCACATCTTCCAGATGTTTTGAATAGGGAGTAGTACCGTCTTTTCTCATCATTCCAGAATGCTTCTTTTTTGCAAACAATTCCGCACTTTTTACTAATTCCAAAGATATCTTCTACAATTTCCAATAATGGATTCCTCAATATTATGGTAAAGAAAATTTTAAGTTCATAATTAAAAACAAATCCATGAAAAATCTAATTAAAAGACCCCCTCAACTTACAGTATTAATGGATTTATTTTATTTGAAATTATAGAAAACAATCAAATTTTTGTTTCGTGACCAGTAACAGTATTTGGGTTTTATTAAGGGCCAAACAAAAACATTATTCCAGCATGAATGAGTTAAAAGTAAAAAAAGATTTTACAGATATTTACACACAAGATTCTCCATATGAATATCTAAAGGAAATGGACAGATTGGAATATTCCATATCAGATTCTACAAAACCGTTGTACAACTCCATCATAGAACAACTTGAAGAGACATTATCTAGACCCATTAATGTTTTAGATTTGGGAAGTTCGTACGGTATCAACTCATCATTGATGAAATATAATTTAACAATGTCAGAATTAAGTAATTTCTTTTTAGACGGATCTGAACCTACAAAAAAAGAAACTAAACAATTCTACGAGAAATGCACAAGTAATGATAACATGAATTTCTATCAAATAGATATTTCAAAAGAGGCCCTAAAATTCTCTGAAGAGATGAATTTGTGAGAGAGAGGCATGAATGTTGATCTTGAAGCTGAAAAATTAAATTTACTAGAATCATTACCAAAAATAGATATAGTGATTGCAACTGATTGTGTTGGCTATATCGGATACAAGGCATTTTTAAATCTACTAAAAGTAATTAAAAATAGACAATCCAATTCAAACGAATCTGAAACAGAGTATACCGCTCCAATCTTTGCATTCTCTGTTCTTAGAATGTTTGATATGAAGGACATTGAAGAAGTTTTTGAGATGTATGATTACTCTATTGTAAAAAGCGACATAAAACCAATACGTCAAAGAAGTTTTTCTGATCCTAAAGAAAAAACACAGACTATTTCTCTATTACATGACATGAAAATTAATACTAAAAAATATGAAGATGATGGTAATTGCTATGCCGATTTTTATATTGCAAGATCCAAAAAGTAGAATCTAATTAAAACAAAATTTCAGTACACTCTTGAAAATAAATTCATGAAAGGTCTAATTAAAAGACCTCTTTTGGACGGTATTCTCCAAATACTTCTCTGAATGTGTTACTGATTTCGCCAGTAGTAGCAAATGCTTTTGCAGCTGTAACTATGTAAGGCATAAGATTCTCTTCTGTTTCTGCTGCACTTTTCATAGCAGAAAGTGCTTTTTCCCATTTCTTTTTGTCCCTTGATGCACGTAATGCTTTGAGTGCCTTTTTTTGTTGAATCTCAACATCACCGCCAATTCTAAGCAAGTCTGGTTGTTGTTCTTCTTCAGAATACTTGTTTACACCAACTAGAATTCGGTCATTAGCATCAACTTCTTTCTTTAGACGATAGGCATTTTGTCTGATTTCAGATTGGAAGAATCCTTTCTCGATTGCCTTAACAGAGCCACCCATTTTTTGAATTTTTTTCAGATATTTCCACACACCATCCTCAATTTGATCACACAAATCTTCTAGATAGTAAGAACCTGCCAATGGATCAGCAGTCTTTGTAATGCCACTTTCATGAGCTACAATTTGCTGGGTTCTAAGAGCAATTTTTGCAGATTCTTGTGTAGGAAGAGCAAGAGCCTCATCTCTAGAATTGGTGTGAAGTGATTGTGTACCACCAGCAACTGCCGCCATGGTTTGAATTGCAACACGTACAATATTGTTATTTGGTTGTTGTGCAGTTAATGATTCACCACTAGTTTGAGTATGAAATTTTAGTTGTAAAGAACGAGGATTTTTTGCGTGGAACATTTCTTTCATGATTTTAGCATAGACTTTACGTGCAACTCTAAACTTTGCAACTTCTTCAAAGAATTCTATAGTACAACAAAAGAAGAATGAAAGACGTGGTGCAAAATCATCAATCTTTAATCCCTTATCCAAACAAGTTTGGATATAGGCAATTGCATTTGCTAATGTAAATGCAACTTCTTGTGTTGCAGTACAACCAGCTTCTCTCATGTGATAGCCAGATATTGAAACAGGATACCAAGATGGTACTTTTTCTGCACAGTACTCTATCATGTCACCAATTAATCGCATTGAGGGTTGAGGAGGATAGATGTATGTATTTCTTGCAATGTATTCTTTTAGAATATCATTTTGGGTAGTGCCACGAAGTTCATGGCTTTTGAATCCCTGTGATTCACCAACTGCAATATAGTATGCAAGAAGTGTTGATGCAGTAGAGTTGATAGTCATTGAAGAGCTTACCTTTCCTAGTGGAATACCATCAAAGGCAGTCATCATATCTTTAATTGATGTTATTGATACACCAACTTTACCTACTTCACCTTCTGCTTGTGTAGAATCTGAATCATAACCAATCTGAGTTGGCAAGTCAAATGCCATACTAAGACCTGTTTGACCTTTTTCAAGCATGAATTTGAATCGCTCATTGGTAAGTTTTGCATCACCAAAACCAGAATACTGTCTCATAGTCCAAAATCTTTCACGAAACATTCCAGGATGAATTCCTCTAGTAAATGGATATGTTCCTGCATCTTCAGTTGGTCTCTTTTTAGAAGATTTTTGATATATTCGCTTTACTAGAAAAGTAGAGTCTGTAAATATTTTCTTGTCAGGTGTTTTTGATTTTTTTGCAACCATATTATCACTTTAACAAAGATTTTGTAATTTTATCTCCAGCTTCAAAAGGATCAAGACTTTTTGATTGTAATTTTTTAAGATATTTTGAAAATATTTTATCAGAATCCAGCATGCCATCAATCTTTTCTTTAAAGTTATTTAAAACAATATCTTTTAATTCTGCTTCAAGTCGTTCTTGGTTTTTATCTTGTTTGAATTTCTTTTTGGATTTCATCATATCTTTGAGAGTCTTTGCAAATACTGTAATTCCAGAATTCTTTTTTACAGATGTTTTTAAAATTATTGGATTTCGTTCTGTACCTCCAATATAGTCCAATACTGCATCAAATAGTTGGTTTGTCCCACTAAGATCACTTTTGTTTACAAGATAGATATCACCAATTTCAGTCAGACCAGCTTTGATTGTTTGAATACTATCACCAGTGTTAGGATTAAAAACTACAACTGTAATGTCTGCAATGTTTGAAATTTCAACTTCAGTTTGTCCAGCTCCAACACTTTCAATAATTATTGGATTGAATCCAGAGTATTCCAAAATGCGAATACTGTTTCTTAGTGAATTAGAAATGGCACCAGATGCTCCACGTGATGCAATACTGCGAATATAGGTACCTGAATCAGTAGATTCAGTCATTCTAACTCTATCTCCCAATATGGCACCACCAGTAATATGACTAGTTGGATCAATTGCCAATACAGCTGGTTTTGTGCCTAATTTTTTCATAGCAATTACAGTTTTGTTAATCAAAGAACTTTTTCCAGAACCTGCAGGTCCAGTAATTCCTATCACACTAGAGTTGCCAGAATCTTTGAAAATTTTCTTTACAAGTTTTCTTGCTTCTTTTGGATCATTTTCGACTATAGAGATTGCTTTTGCAATTGCACCGCGTTTCCCTTTTTTTAGATCCACAAGTAAATCCAATATACAGTAAGTTTTCAGAGGTGCAATAAAATCTTGTGTTCGATCTATGGTCTAGAATAGATTACAGGAGGAACAGGTTCACCAAGTGGATGAATTTCAGTTTTTAGTTGAATGTGACCAAACTCTTTATGATCAATTTCCAAAACTATGGGATGAATTGGCCAGCCATATTTTGGCATATTTGGAAATGGAACAATTTCAATAAACTTAGAGTCAGAAAATGTTTTTTGAAAAGATTCCTCCATTCCAAGAATTTCCATAACAACAGAATTTGTTTTATCAGATTTATCAAAATAAGAAATCTCAACATATCCTGAATCATAGTATACTGCATCTATCTGAAACGTTTGACGGAGAACATCTTTGTTATCAGTTCCACCACCTGTTAGAAAGATTATAGCTAAAACAGTGATTATACCAAGGAAGATAGGGGCTTGGATTTTTCTAGCCATCTTTGAACTCTTTTCTCATACTTCTAAGAAATTTTGAGTTTATTCGTATTCTCTCAAGGGTTTGAGTTTGAGTTCTTTCTGTACCAGGAGTTGGATTCTTTTTGAAAAATTGTATTATTTCTTTTTCCATAGAATCATCAGCTACAGAAGTAATACTAGCTACAATTCGATTAAACAATGGGTTTCCATGTCCAACTTTTTTGTTTAATTTTTTCCAATTTTTCTTCAACCACGACCACAATACTTTATCACCATACGGATTTGCAGTAACTTTCATAATTGGTAACTGCATATTTTGAGAACGAACTTCGGATGTTTGAGAAAAGTTAAGGGATTTTAGGAGTAAATTTGTATTTTTAAACCCACACATTGCACCTAAGAAACGAAGTTTCTCTTCCATTGTCTTTGCATTTCTGTATAGTTTTGTTAGTTCAGCATGAGTTTTTGCATTTCCATTCCATGCTGCAATTGAGCATATTGGTTCTACTAAATCGGGGGATAAAGAACTAGGAAATTTTAAGAATTTTTTGTATCGTCTGAGTGCCTCTTCTGTAACATCTTCATCATCCATTTTCCCCAACGCAGAGATTGCAAATGAACGAAGTAGTGCATCAGTATGTTTGTCTGATTTTTTAGAATCCCATCCCACATTAAATAAAATTTTTCTGAAGTAATTTACTGTATACCCACGAATTTCTTCTACAAATTTTTCGTTAAACGCACGAAAGTACAATGAAGCTAAATTATGTGCCACATTAACTGATGCAAGATAGCTATCTTCATCAAAATATGCATCAGAAAAGTCAAGATAATTTCTTACCTCTTCATCACCTGAAACACAAAGTGAAAATAAATCATTTTGAATTGCCCATCTATCAATGGCAGGAATACGTTTTTCATCCACTAACATTTTCAAATCAAGTAAAATTCCTTCATCATACTTTACACGATAGAATCCTTGTCGTCCATAGTTTGCAACAAAGCCTATTGTATTATTTGGAATCTTTATTGACATTGATTTTTTTGAAAATAATTTTTTAGAAATTTCACTTTCTAGACCTAGTGATAATGGAATGGACCATAAACCTTTACTGAATTTTTTATCAGATTCAAGCAAGTATCTCTTTTGTTTGAGTTTCAGTGTATTACCATCTTGGTTAATCTCAACTAATGGGAATCCGGGTTGCTTGAGCCAGGTATTTATCATAGAAGTAACAGGCATCCTTGATGCTTTGCCAATTGCATTCCACAAATCTACACCTTCAGCATTTTTGTATTTGAAATCAGAGAGATATTTTTTGAGTCCTTTGCGGAAGTTTGGCTCCCCTACATAATGCTCAAGCATTCTCAACACACACCCACCCTTGTCATAAGAAATGGCATCAAAGATTTCTCGAACTTCAGCTGGAGAATTTACTTTGACATCAATTGGATGGGTTGTCTTTAAAGAATCAAGACCCATTGCAGTATTCATTGCATCCTCAACAAACTGATTCCACAAATCCCATTCAGGGTAGAATTTATCAACAAACTTTGTTGCCATAAAAGTTGCAAAGCTTTCATTTAGCCACAAATCATTCCACCATTTCATTGTAACTAGATTTCCAAACCACATATGCGCAATCTCATGGGAGATTACTTCAGCAATGAATTGTTTAGTTCTAGTAGATGATGTTTTTGGATCATAAAGTAGAATGGTTTCTCTAAAAGTTATTGCACCCCAGTTTTCCATTGCACCAGCTGCAAAATCTGGAATTGCAATCAAGTCAAGTTTGGGTAAAGGATATTTTATCCCAAAATATTTTTCATAAGATGTAAGAAGTTTTTTACCTAATTCTAATGAGAACTTTCCTTTGGATTTATTTCCTTTTGTAGTTATTACTCTAATCTGTATTTTACCAGTTTTTCCAGTGAGATATTCAAATTCACCAACACCAAGATAGATCAAATAAGTTGAAACAGTTGGAGTCTTGTAAAATTTGTAAATAGTGTTACTGCCAATTTTTTTCTTTGATTTTATTGGCATATTTGAAATTGCAGTGTATTTGTTCTCTGCAATAATTGAAATTTCAAATGTTGCCTTTGTTTGAGGTTCGTCCCAACAAGGAAATGCACGTCTGGCATCTGCTGCCTCAAATTGTGTTGTAGCAAGATACTTTGTTTTTCCACCTTGTTTGTACTGACTACGATAAAATCCAAGTAGTCTGTCATTTAAAATTCCTTGAAACTCCAAGTTGATTGTTGCTTTGCCTTTAATTTTTGATCCTAGTTTGATTTGTAATTCTTCTTTTTTCTCATTTGTTTTTAGAGTAGATTTGATGAGTTTTCCTGCAGATTTCACTCTACATGATTTTATCTTTAGTTCAGCGCAATGCATTGTAATTGTACTAGTAGGTTTTTTGCAAACTACTGAAATTAATTCAATTCCATTAAAGGTAAATTTTTTAAGATCAGGCTCAAAAGTTAATTCATAATTAATTGGAGTAGTATCCACGTCTGAGGTACTTTAGTTACGCTTTAAGTAGATTTTCTATTTTTGAAATAATAGATTATTGTCACAGATTGGAAAATCAAATAAAGTTTTAAAATACATAATATTCAATTACAATTATGAAGCAAAAGACTGCATCAAGAAGCATCAAAATTTTAGTTGCCAAACTAGGTCTTGATGGTCACGATAGAGGAGCCCTAGTGCTATGTAGAGCATTTAGAGATGCAGGAATGGAAGTAATCTATTCAGGACTTTTTGCAACTCCAGAAAGAATAGCACAGATTGCAGAAGATGAAGATGTCGATGCAGTCGCAATGAGTTTGCTTAATGGTGCACATGGAACACTTTTTCCCAGAGTAGTAAAAGCAATAAAAAAGAAAGGAATTAACGACGTCCTTATTGTTGGTGGAGGAGTAATTCCAGATATTGATCACAAAGATTTGATCAAATCAGGAGTGAATCATGTGTTTGGTCCAGGTATATCATTACCAACAATCATTGATCATATCACCACTGGCGTTTCTAAATTAAGAAAAATATAAAAAATTATTCTGTAGAATCAGGCCACATCATTTTACGCATTTCTTTACCAACTTTTTCAATTTGGTGTTCGTCATATTGTTTCATGTATTTGTCAAATGCGTCTTTACCACTTTTCTGATATTCAGAAATCCACTCTTTGTTGAATGTACCATCTTGAATCATGGTAAGAACATTTTTCATTTTTTCTTTGCTTGCAGAGTCCATTACCATTGGTCCACGAGTTAGACCACCATATCTTGCAGTTTCACTAACACGTCTCCACATTCCATTGATTCCGTATCTCTGAATCATATCTACAATGAGTTTGAGTTCATGTAAAACTTCAAAGTAAGCAATTTCTGGTTGATATCCTGCTTCAACTAGAGTTTCAAATGCATTAGTCACCATAGAAGCTGCACCACCACATAGGTCTGCTTGCTCACCAAACCAATCAGTTTCTACTTCTTCTTTAAATGTAGTTTTAATTAATCCGGCTCTAGCACTTCCTATTGCTTTTGCAATTCCTAATGTTCTATCCCAGGCTTTTCCTGTAAAGTCTTGTTCAACGGCAACAATAGATGGTGTCCCAAAATTATCAAGATATGTTTCTCGAACTTTGGAGCCAGGCCCCTTTGGTGCAACCATGATAAGATCAACATTATTTGGAGCTTCAATCCATTTCCAATAGATTGCAGCTGCATGAGAAAATGACAACGCTTTTCCTTCAGAAAGATTTGGTTCAATTTCATCTTTGTATACTTGAGATTGAATCATGTCTGGAATCAATACGTGAATAATGTCTCCTTGCTTTGTTGCATCAGATACTGACATTACTTTGTGACCATCAGCTTCTGCTTTTTTCCAGCTGTTACCGCCTTCCTTAAGACCAATTATCACATTTAGACCAGAGTCTTTCATGTTGTTTGCTTGTGCACTGCCTTGTATTCCATAGCCAAGTATTGCAATAGTTTGATCCTTTATTGGATCAAGATTGATATCATTATCTTTCCATGTTTTTGCCATGATGTTGGCTGAAATATTGCAAATATTAACTATGAAATTTAGATTTCTATAATTTTATCACATGAACGACATTTTACACCTACCCCATTACCAGGTAATTTAACAAATCTTTTGGAACCGCATTTAGGACAAATAGGACAAGCACGTACTGGTTCCATCAATATTTAGTAGAATTGGGTCATTATTTGATTTTACCACTACCTAAAATTCGAATAGTAGTAGATTCTGGTTTTAAAATTACAGCAATTTGATCCTTTTTGCATACAATTGATTTTTCAAAGGTTAGTTTCAGAGGAGAAATTGATGAGAATTTGGCAGCTTTGATTTGTAATCCAATATTGACCAGACAGCCTTGATTTTCTGCAATTTCACTCTTGTAGAAAGGATTCTTTTGAAAATCAAGTTCAATCTCTGTTTTTACATCTACTGCTCCTTCTTCAGAAATTACATCTCCACGTCCGACTTCAGGTTTTGCACCTTTTACTGCAAGTCCCACTCTTGCAAGACAGATAGATTCGGTTACGGGATCATCATGCATCTGAATTGACTTTATGAGAACATCAATTCCTGTAGGATACAATTTAAGATTATCATATTGTTTTACTTTTCCGTTGGTCACTTTACCTAAAATTACAGTTCCAACACCTTTAACATCAAAGCAATGATCAATTACCATTTCAGATGGACCATCATTTGAGATTACTTCAAGTTTATCCATCTCTTCTTTGATTTTATCTTGATCAACTTTTGTATATTTTTCAACTACTGTCCCTTTGATCATTGCATCTAACTTTGAATCATCTACCTCAAAAGTATGAGATAGGATTCCTTTTTCTTTTTTTAGTGAATCAAGTGCGATAATTTGCTCTCCAGTAAATTTATCTAATTTATCTACATGAAAAATCACATATTCTGCTAAATTAATTGCCTGAAATAACGGCTGTATTTTTTCAGGAAACCCACTTGGAGTAACCCAAGTTTTGATTACATCAGATTCTTTTCTATCATAAAGAGTAAGATCAGTTTCTGTTCCTTTTTTTCCAAACTCAGATGCAATATCTTGTTTGCCTAAAACTACAAAGTTTACAGATTCTACCATTATTTTTGAGTGAGAAATTGGTTTAATGTAGGTTATTGTAATGCTTGAATGTTATTTTCAGGAGGGGATTGATTCAACTCCATATGAACTCAAATACATTAGATGGATTTTTGATGTTTGTAAAGTGCATAAATTATAATCGAAGATGAAGAAATCCAGAAAACATTGGAAAAATCATTGACACTGTAAATTCCAAGTGTTGCGGCATAATTGTATAAAATGTCTCCAATTGTTCCAATAACAAGTCCAATTAGCAGAACAAACCAAGCTGAAATTAAAGCAGTTTGTCGAGATAGGGTAAATGCAACAGTTGCCAGTCCTAAAACAATTGATGATGCAGAGACAAAAGGCAGATAATAGTAAAATTCACCAGTATCTTCAAGAGGCATGTTTGTCACAACAAGGGAATATCCTAGAATAATCACCACAGGAAGTCCTATCAATAATGATTTTTGAGAATTCTCCAATTTTTCAACAAAATATCGTACATTAATGACAATGTGTGCCATCATAAACAGATAACCAGCAAAGATGAAAATATCACCCAAAATAGAATATTCTTGATAAAGTAAAAAATCAACATAGTAGAAAAAAATCAGCTCGCCCACAAATGTAGAAAAAAATCAGCTCGCCCACAAATGTAGAAAAAAATGCCACTCCAAGAAGAAAATATGATTTTCCAAAAACCTTAGAGTTGCCATAATTATTTGAAATAAAAAAACAAGAAACAGATGCTGCCAGAGGAGCAAACACAATTGCAATTTGGGTGAAAATAGAAAGATCAAATGATTGTGAAAACACACTAGTGAAATGAAATGCAGTAACAGTCCCAAAAATCAATAAAGGGATTTTATATAATTGTTTTAATTCATTAGAAAAGTTAGCATTTAGATTCATTCCATTTTATGTTATCTTGTAAATTGAATTAAATGCAAAGCTGTCTTTGAGAAACTTTTTTTGGACATTTGCATTTATAGATATATGTTCATCTTAAATTTCAAATACAGTTTTGTTAAAGGTTGTAGCATATTCGGTTACCTTTCGACCATCACTTGCATTAGTAAATCAGTAGATGGGAAAGTACATCAAATTACACATTCTAGGAAATAATTATTTTTGTTATTTCTAAAATAATACACAATCATTTTCACAAAGAAATATTTGAGAGTTTCAATTGATATGATTGGTTTGTAATTTTGTATATCCGATTCTTCAGATATTATCAAATTTGTAATAATCCATGCATTGTACAAAATTAATGAATAGTAAAAGTATAGCAACCTTATGGATTGGTTTGAACTATAGTTTTTGGTCTGAATCTTCCTATGCAGGCATAACCTGTCTCTATTCCCCACCGTTGCTTGTAATCAGTTGGAATGGATTGTATGTTGTGTGATATTTCTTTTGGTGAAATATTTGTTGCAAATGTAATGTACTGGTCTGTAAGATTTGATTTTTTTCTTGCATTCTTGTTTGGTAAAATGACTAGAGTAAATGACTCGACATGCCCTGATGCGGATTGTATCATACAATTTGAAATTGATTTTCTATCTCCATTAACATATTGTAAAATGGCATCTTTAATTCTTGGAGTCTTTTTTGCAGGCATTAGAAATTTCAAGTGTTTTTGTTTTATCACAGAAATTATTCCAGCTGTAAAAAACTCTCTATCAACTAATAACAATTTG
>JACERO010000015.1 GCA_013911135.1 Candidatus Nitrosopumilus sp.
GGTATCAAATGAGTTGTGATTCACATTTGATAAAATGATACACTATCATCAAGCTTTTTCTATCGGAATAATTTGATTGAATAATTGATAGTTTCTGATCTAATTTGAGTTACTTTCCCATCTACTGGAACAGGAACTAGTATATCAATTCCTTCATGTTGTATTAGCTTTGAAAGTGCAGTGCCTTGATTAGAATCATCTGGAACTAGACGATACACACTGTCATTTGGAATAGCCAAAGCCGGAGCTGATGAACAACAACTTAGTAGTAACATGTTGTTTAAATCTGAATATCCTTTGATGTTTCTAATGTTGGAACTAGTTTCAGGACCAACTATAATTTTAATTCCTTTAGCGTTTAATGCAGTTAATTTTTCTAATGCAATGACTGGGCTAGTAGCAGAATCCTCTGAAGTCATTTTAAGTGTCCATGGAGCTCATTTCTTCTAAATGTTTGTTAAACTCAATTACACCAAATTTTGAGCCTTCCAAGTTTTCTAAGCCATGAGTAGCTAAATCCCCTGAAAGTGGTAAAATTAATCCTATATTGACAACACCTGATAATTCTGAAATTTCTTGAATTGTTGAATCAGTAGATTCGTTAACCTCTGTATCTGAACCTCCAACTGCAAAACCTAATCCAATAACAATTATGATGCCAACAATTGCGATTCCTATTATTTTCCCTGTAGAACTCATCGTCTAGTGATTTTAGATCTAGGTAGTTGATAAACCATTAGAATTCCTGAGTCGAAAATCCTTTTTCACTTAAAACGTACATTCAAAGCTCTTATTTTGGATATGATTTTCTTGTAAATCATGGAAATTACTGTTGATCAGATGTATAAAATTGAAAACAAAGGTCATGACATGGGATTTTTAAAAAAGTTCATGATGGAAAATGCAGGTGCTGCATCAGTTAGACGATTAGTTGACAAACTTGGAAATATAGATTCAAAAAATATTCTGATTTTTGTAGGATTGGGAAATAATGGTGGTGATGGTTTGGTAATGGCAAGACATTTAGCTGGTTACAATGCAAAAGTTACAGTACTACTTCTTGGCACTCCTGATAAAATCAAAACCGAGGAAAGTAATTGGAATTGGTCCATATTACAGAAAATGCCATCTGTGAAACTAGTGTCAGGAGATTTTGACTTTGATTTCAAACCTGATGTTATAGTTGATGGTATCTTAGGCACTGGTATAACTGGAGAGATTAGAGAACCATATGCATCTGCAATTAATTATATCAATCAAACAGATTGCTACAAGTTTGCAGTAGATGTGCCATCTGGATTAGATCCACAAACAGGAGAGACTGCAAATATCTATACAAAATGTGACATGACAGTCACATTTCATAAAATGAAACAAGGAATCCCAAAAAGAAAAGACTTGACAGGGGAATTATATGCAGAAAAAATTGGAATCCCTCCTGAAGCTGAAGAGGATATCCTATGAAGGTCCATCAAATCCAAGTTGGAAATATGCAAAACTTTACCTACATTGTTGAAGATGATGATACCAGTGAAGCAATTCTCATTGATCCGTCCTGGGATCTAATAGAATTAGAAATGATCATAAAAAGAAATAATTTGAAAATTAAATACATTGTAAATACACATCATCATTTTGATCATACTCAAGGAAATGAAGCAATGGCTGAATCTACTAAAGCTCCTGTTATTCAGCATGAGGCTTCTGAATTAAAACATGACATAACAGTAAAGGATGGTGATTTCATAGAATTTGGCAATTCAAAATTAAAAGTTCTTCATACTCCTGGGCACTCTCAGGACAGTATCTGTCTAATAGGTGATGGTAAAATTTTTTCAGGTGATACATTGTTTGTTGGAAATTGTGGTAGAATTGATTTACCTGGAGGAAGTGCAAAAGAGCTTTACCATAGTCTTTTTGATGTTCTTCATTCCTTAGATGATAATTTGGTATTGTATTCTGGTCACAATTATGGCAATTCTGAAACATCAACTATTGGAGAAGAAAAAACCACAAATCCTGTAATGCAAAAACGAACTGAACAACAGTTTCTTGAAATGATGGGCCAGTGAATTTTTTGGAAAATTTTGAACTATTTGGTAATGTTGAAAAGGCTCAAAATTTTATTGAAACTATAAAATCGGGAAGATTTCTTTTTTCATTTGTAATTTCATATACTGAAACTTGTGAAGTTCCTGGAATCACTTTTGCTGGTGCAGACAAGAATTCAATACAGTTTACTCCCCCAGCTGATGCCGAATATCTACACTATGGTTATTGTAAAACAATTGATGATATTCCAATGACTCCTGATGGAAAGCCAACCCCTGGACTATTAACTAAAACTGCCTTAGAATCTGCAAGTATTCCTCATTTAACAATTAATGCTGGTAGTAAAATTTCTCCTCAATTACCTTTCATTGAAACAGGATTATCTTTTGGAAAAAATATTTCAACTCAAGATGCTATGACTGATTCTCAAGTGTCCCATGCTGTTGATTATGGTAGAATTGTAGGTAGAAGTATGGCGTCTCTAACTGATTGTCTGATAATTGGTGAGAGCATTCCTGGTGGAACTACTACTGCATTAGCCGTATTGAGATCTTTGGGTTTTGATGCTAAAGTAAGTTCCAGTATTCCAAACAATCCTGTGGAACTGAAAAACCAAATTGTTAATTCTGCACTTGAGAGAATTGACTCTGATCATCCTTACAGTATTATTGCAAAAGTTGGGGATCCAATGATTCCTTTTGTTGCAGGAATGCTCAGTTCTGCTTCTGATGTTTCTAAAGTAATGTTGGCAGGTGGAACTCAAATGACTGCAGTATTGGCGTTTGCATCAAAAATTGGATTTAATGAAGAAAATACTGCAATTGGAACCACATCTTACATTACAAATGATGATAGTGCAAATTTCAAGAACTTGGTCAAAGAAATATCTGATATTCCTACAATCTCTGTTAATCCAGGTTTGAAAAATTCACAATATTCTGGTCTAAGGGCATTTTCAGAAGGATTCGCAAAAGAAGGTGTGGGTGCAGGTGGCAGCATTATTTCATCCATGCTCAAAACAGGAAATGACTCTGCAAAATTTTTAGAAATGGCAGAAAAAGAATATCACAGATTGTTTACTTCACTGTAACTGATTTTGCTAGATTTCTAGGATAATCTGGGTCTGTATCTTTTTCAAGTGCTGCATAGTATGCTAACAATTGTATTGGAATAATTTCTGAAATTGGATACAACACTTCATCTATTTTTGGAATTTCTATCCAATAATCATACACATCACTTTCTATATCTGAAATCCCAATAATTTTTGCATCACGAGCTTTTATCTCTCTAGCACTTGTTAGTGTATCTGAATAAGTTGAATCATTAGGGTTGATGATGATCACAAATACATTAGAATCCATTAGTGCAAGAGGCCCATGCTTTAATTCTCCTCCTGGAATTCCTTCTGCATGAATGTACGTTAGCTCTTTTAATTTTAAAGCAGCCTCTATTGCAATCGGATAATTTATTCCTCTACCTAAAATGTAAATATCTGAAATTTTCTTTAATTCTTTTGCAATCTGTTGAATTTTTTTTGGATTCTCTAATATTTTTAAAATCGATTCAGAAAACTTTTCAAAATTAATTGTAATGTCATTGTTACTTAATTTTTGCACAATTTTGTAGAGTATTACTAGTTGTGATGTGAAACTTTTTGTTGCAGCAACCCCAATTTCAGGTCCACAATTCATGCCAATCACTACATCTGCTTCACGTGCAAGTGATGATGTGAGCAAATTGACAATACATATTATCTTGCAATTTGCTTTTTTTGCAATTCTTACTGCATCTAAAACGTCAGCACTTTCTCCACTTTGAGATATTGCAATTAGAATAGAATTTTCTTCAATACTGTCTGGTGCAAATTGGAGTTCGCTTGATATGATTGGTTCAGCCTTGATTTTGACATATTTTGATAAAATTTGCTTTGCAATTAGTGCAGAATTGAAACTCGTTCCACTTCCTGTTATGTAGATGTTTTTTGCATGTTTTATGTAGTCTGCTGTTTTTTCAATTGCATCTGCTGTTTTTTCTCCAGCTTTTAAGACTGTTTCATGTTGTTCGTAAATTTCTTTTAATGTAAAATGTGCATAATCTCCTTTGTATGCATCTCCAAATTCTTTTGAAACTTTTGTTATCCAATATTTTACATGTTCACCGTTAAAATCTGAAATCTGAAACTTGTTTTTATCTAAAATAACAAAATTTCCATTTTCCATATAGATTGCCTCATCTGTGTATTCGATGAATCCCAAAACATCACTTGACAAAAAGAAATCATCATGCCCAATTCCTATTATTAATGGTTCATGAAATCTTGCAGCTGCAAGTTGACCATTTTCAAACATTGCAACAAATGCAAAATGTCCTTTAAGTTCTGCAACTGTTTTCATAATTGTTTCTTTAACATCTCTAGTTAGTTCATAATTTTTTTGAAGCAAGTTTGCAATGACTTCACTGTCTGTTTCACTTTTGAAACTATATCCTTCATTTTCTAATTGTTTCTTTAATTCTTCAAAATTTTCTATAATTCCATTATGTACTATTGCGATTTTTCCAGAGTTACTTGGATGTGGATGTGCATTGATATCTGTAACTTTTCCATGAGTTGCCCATCTGGTATGACCAATACCTACTTTTCCTGGAAGTTTATCTAACTGAACTTTTGAATTTACTTCATTTACTTTCCCAGTGCCTTTTTTTAACTCAATTTGATTTTCAGATTCTGTTGCAACCCCAACACTATCGTATCCACGATATTCCATTCTTTTTAACCCCTTTACAATGATGGGTGCTGCAATTTTCTTTCCGTAGTAACCAATAATTGAACACATGTTATTCTCTTTGATAATTTGGGGTTATTTACTGGTAAGCCTATTTTTTTGATTGTTCTGTTGAAGAACTTTCATCTTTTGGTGATTCTTCAGCAGGTGTCTTAACTTCTTCAGCAGGTGTTTCACCCTCTTTTTCAACTGGTTTCTCAACTACAGGTTCTGTTTTTGTTTTTTCTAACATTTCTGGAATTTTAGATTCAGGTGTAAAATGAATATTGTCTTCTTCTCCTACTGTAACTGTGTATGATGGAATGTCTATTTTTCTATCTCCAATCATTATGTGTCTATGAATTACTGCTTGTCTTGCTTGATATGGTGTTTTGAATCCAAGTTTCTTTGAAACAATAGTTTGTAGTCTACGTGAAAGTAAATCATCCACATTTAGATTAAGTACATCATCTAATGTTGCATCACTACTTACTAATCCTATTCTAGCAAGAGATTTCATTAAGATTGGTTTTTTTTCTTCTCTAACTTCTTGTCTTAATGCAAGCAATGATCTTGCTTGATGTCTAACACGTGATAATTCTGTATGTGCTTTCCATAATTCTCTTTTAGTTCTTAATCCAAATGTACCGATAGTTTTTAGTTCTTCCATCTTTAGTTCATAATTAAGAGGTCTCTTTGGTTTTCTCCAAACTCTACGTGATAATTTTGGGTCTCCCATTTATTACACCTACTTAGTTTTCTCCGCTGGAGCTTCTTTCTTTTCTGTTGCTGCATCTGCTGTTGTAGCTGCTGCAGCTCCTGGGTCACCTTTCTTTACTGGAGCTGCTAGTCCACCTTTGGCAACACCAACTGCTCCACCTTTTCTTCCTGAAGTTCTGGTTCTCTGTCCTCTAACTTTTAGTCCACTTAGATGACGGTAAGCTCTCCAACTTGCAGTTATTCTTTCTCTTTCAATATCATTTCTTAATGTAAATGGAATATCTGATGTTAACAAATGCAAATTTTTTCCAGTTTCAAAATCTTTATTTCTATTAAGAAACCATGTTGGAAAATTTGCTCCGATTGGATCTAACATTAATTTTTCAATTGCTTGAACATTATCCTCAGTAAGATTACCTATATTGGAATTTGTATTAATTTTTAGAGTATCAAGAATTGCTGTAGCAAAGTTATATCCAATACCCTTGATCTGGGTCAATCCTACAAGTGACTTTCTCTCACCTGGGATATCGTTACCCACAATCCTTACAATGTGTCTATATTCTTGACTGCTCAAGTATTCCAAAATTCAAAGAAACCCCGATAAAAACCATGCTAGGCGTCAAATTAGATGATTTTTTCAATTTTCTTTTCTAATGATTTTTTTCTCTAGTCACAATGATAATGCCTTTTTCAATCCAAATTATCTAAAGTCCTCATCTTCTGTCCAATCATTACCGTGAACATTCCAATGATTACATTTACAGCATTTTTTGACTCCTCTCTGGGCATCAATATCTATGCAAAAACAGTGTTTCCCTTTTCCAGATGGATCTTTGCTGCAAAGTTTTTGCATGATTCTCTGGGTATCTTTTTCCTAATTATCTTATTGGCAAGATTTATGTGAAAAGTTATAAATTTCCAACTTTTCTAATTGAGTGAAATGGATGAAACATTTGAGCGAGAAAAAATTGTAGATTGTATGTTTGATCCTGTAACATCTTCAATATTGGCAGAACTAGAAGATGGTGAAAAAGAATGTTCATTTTTAGCCCAACAAGCATTCATACCTGAATCTGAAGTTCTTGCAAGACTCTCTTATTTGATAGAGCATGAATTCATTTCTAAAAAATCTGATGATGGAAAATGTTTTCTTGTTGCAAATTCTGACAAACTTAGTACTCTTGTTGAAGATAGTGATAACTTTGATGCCGCCATTGATAGTCTTGAAAAAATAGATAGTTATCTAAATTGATTTTCTTCTATTTTTAACCCCACAGATTCCAACTACTACTAGTCCAATCATTCCAATAACAAGTATTACCAATGAGACAAAACCAAGTAATTGCTTGTTAGTATCTGGTAGTAGCCCTATAGCTGCAAATACCATGGGTTCTTCATTACTAGTACTTTCAATGATTAGTTTGTAAGTTCCAGTCTCTAACACATCAAATTCTTTTTCAATAGTTTCTTCATTAATTATTTGAGCAATAATTTCACTATCAAATGGATCTAATACTTTGGCAGAAAATGTGTTGTCTTTGAACTCCATTATTTGAACCGCAAAAATCCCTATTTCTGTCTCTTGTGAATCAAAATCTACTGGAATTGTAAGTGTTTGACTAGAACTTACTTTTCCATCTCCCTGATTAATTCCTTCTAAGATAATTTGATTTCCTAAAACTAACAAAAGTAATCCTACTGCAATTAATGCTGCAGAACTGATGAGCATTATTCCTGATTTTTGCATAAATTATGACTGATTTTCTTTAGTTTAAACGTAATTTTTTTAAAATTTGAAAATATCTTGTATGACAAAGTTAGATCATGCTAAAAAAGTTAGCTTAGGGTAGCTTTAAATTAGAATTTAGAAGTGTGCCAAATATCTATAATGAACAAGTCTCGCTCTAAAATTATAATCACATCAATAACTGTAATCATTGCAATGTCTGCACTATACGTTGCATTTCCTGAAAGCATCAATGCACAGCTAGAAGGAAATATCTTTGCTACACATACTGGCGGTGTAATAACCACAACAGGTGAGGTAATTGATCCTGTATACACCACTACAACTGATCCTGAATATACCGAAGCAACTGTGCAATTTGATCCAATGGAGTATCTGAGAGAATTTAACTATGGTACCGCCTCTACATTACCTGATGGCACTACTCTAAGAGAATTTACAATTATTGCTGAAGATGATCAAGTTATGGAGATCTCACCAGGCATATTCTTTAATGTGTGGACATTCAATGGAACTGTTCCAGGTCCAACAATAAGATCTACTGAAGGTGATCTTGTCCGTATAAATTTCATCAACAACGGTTCAAAATCACACACAATGCACTTTCATGGAATTCATCCAGCAGAAATGGATGGCGTATTTGAGATAGTTGGACCAGGAGGTAAATTTACCTATGAATTTGAAGCAGGTCCAGTTGGTATTCACCCATACCACTGTCATGTGATGCCTCTTGAAGAACATATTGTACGTGGCCTGTATGGCGTTTACATAGTTGATCCAAAAGAGGGTAGACCTGCAGCAGATGAAATGGTTATGGTTCTAAACGGTTTGGATATGGACTTTGATGGAGAAAATAATTTCTATGCTGCAAACACGATTCCATTTTACTACCAGAATAACCCAATCCAAATTAACGTTGATGAATTAATCAGAATTTATGTATTGAACATGGTTGAATTTGATCCAATAAACAACCTTCACTTGCATGGTAATCTATACAATTACTATCCAACGGGAACTAGTCTTGTTCCGTCATTTTACACAGATATGATTACTCTATCACAAACTGAACGTGGAATTATAGAATTTGAATACAAATATCCTGGAAAGTATCTGTTCCATGCTCATAAGGTAGAATTTTCAGAAAAAGGCTGGGTTGGAATATTCCAAGTCAATGACAATTCACAACAAGATGAAAAATCAGCAGAGAAAGTAGAATATGGAAGTTAGTGGAAAACAATCAAAAGGCAAATTGATTGCAAGTGGAATAATTCCATTTGCATTTCTCGTACTTTTGATAGTATACATTTTTGGTCCAGGTTCTGATGTTTTAGATTTAGGTGTACCATTACCTGAGATAACTATAGAAAAAGTTGACTTTGTAGATTCTGAAATTCAAGTTACTGTAAGAAACACCGGACCAATCCCTGTAGAGATTGCCATGGCAGACATTAATGACAGAATACAACCTGCAGCAGTTGAACCTGATAAATTCCTAGAACGATACGAAACTGCTCTGGTAAGAATTCCATTTGTATGGAATGAGGCAGAACCATACATTATTGGATTGACAATTGAGGATGGAACAAGATTTGAAAAAGAAATTGAAGCAGCTGCTCCTGCATTGGAACCAAGCCTTGAACTTGTTGGATTTTTTGCATTAATTGGAACTTATGTTGGAATTATTCCTGTAATGATTGGATTACTGTGGCTTCCATTTATCAAAAAAATTAGTAAACAAAAATATCATTTCTTTTTGGCACTCACTGCAGGATTATTGTTCTTCTTAGCCATTGATTCTATTGAAGAAGCAATTGATGTTTCTGATGAGAGTTTAGCTGGAAGCTTTAATGGCACTTTACTTGTTACTACCGTTATAGTATTGTCTTTTCTTGGACTATATTACACTGGAAACAAACTTGTCAAAAGGGCTGATTCTTTAAAAATTTCAAAACCTGTTGCAATTGCATTGATGATTTCTATTGGAATTGGACTGCATAATTTTGGAGAAGGACTTGCTATTGGTGCAGCTGTTGGTTTAGGTTCTATTGCATTTAGTACATTTTTGATAGTTGGATTTGCATTACACAATACTACTGAAGGAATAGCCATTGCAGCACCAATGTCTAGAGGAAAAGGATTGGTAGGAAAAGCAATAATAGGAAAACTTGTAGCACTGGGATTAATTGCAGGCTCTCCTGCCATTTTTGGTGCATGGGTAGGTAGCTTTGTATATTCTCCATTTACTTCGGTGATTTTTCTTGCAATAGGAGCAGGAGCTATTTTCCAAGTAATTGTCGTAATAATGAAATGGATTAGAAATGAAGGTGACAAAAATTTCTCTAGTGCTGCAGTGGTAGCTGGTTTTGCTGCAGGAATGTTAGTAATGTATCTAACTAGTATTTTGGTTTAGTCGGGTTCAGGATGAATTGTTATTACAGCATTTTTGATTTGTGCTCTAATGACATGTTCTATCTCTGAGGTTAAATCATGAACTTTTTCAATTGATAATTCCTTATCGAATGAACAATCTATATCAATTTTGAGAATATTCTCAAAACTCAAAGATACAATGCGACCAATTTTTTTGATTTCTGAATATTTCTCTAAAGCACGTTTAATTTTTTCCTCTGTAATTGTGTCTTCTACATTAAAATTTTCAGGTACTGTCACAAATGGCTCTAAATGGATAGTAGAATGTTCAATTTCAGGTATATTTTCTTGAATTTTCTGCTCAACAATTTCAGAAATTTTATGGGCTGATGATAGATTAATCTCTTTGTCAACCATTACATGTAAATCTGAATACGTCTTTCCTTTAGTTTTATGTGTACTGACATTATGAACATCTTTTACACCATCAACACTTTTTACAACATCTAAAATTTTTGCATCTAATGGAGCATCTTTCCAATTTGGTTCAAAATGGATTGTGACTGATGCATTTGAAATTTTATTTTTTATGTTTCTCTCAACACTATTACTAATTTCATGTGCTTTATCAAAACTAGTGTCACCTCTTAATGAAATCGTTATGTCTGCAAAAATTGTATCACCTGATCTTCTCATCAGTATTGGATTAGCATCAATGACTCCCTTTGTTGATGTTGCAATCTCTCTGACATCTTTTACAAGTTTAGGTGAGATAATATCTGTTAAATCGAGAGCAGTTTTGTAGATTAGTTTTACACTTAGTACTGCTAACAATCCTCCTAAGATCAATGCTGCAACAAAATCTCCGTAATAGAATCCATATGATATCAAAACTATTCCAACAATTGCAATTACAGTAGAACCAAGATCCATAAATGCATGGTAAAAATCTGCTTTGAGAGTTGCACCTCCAATTTTTTTAATGGATCTTCTTAACAGAATTATTCTGAAAAAATCAATTCCTATTGTGTATAATCCAGCAATTATTGCAAATAATCCTGGTAGGACACTTGGTGGAGGACTTTGTAATCTGTTGATAGATTCGTAAATGAAAAAACATGCAATTAGAAAAATTGCTATTCCTCCAATCAATCCTCCTAATGATTCGATTTTTCCATGTCCGTAGGTATGTTCTACATCAGGAGGTTTGATTGCCATTCTTGCTGCCAAAAGTAGAACAATAGTAACTACACTGTCTAACAATGCATGAATACTATCTGTGATGAGAGCAAGACTGTTTGAAATTAAACCAAAAATTAACTCTACTACAAATGCAGAAAAAATAGCCAAAAGTGAAATCTGTAAAACTTTGGTTCTTTGAACAAACATTTTCCTTCTTTTTTGATATTTCTTATCATGTATTACTAGTTTCTAAGAAGAAATGCTACGACACTGTTATTTGTGATTAGACGGAATTTTGAGATGTTGGACAAAAAATATTGTTTACTGGCAATTTTCTCAATTATTTCACTAATTCCTGTAATGAATGCTGAGGCATCAAGTAATCCCGACTTGTTTGTGTCAGCTGAGAATTCACAATTCGACAATCATTTTTCAGGCTCTATGGTAATTGAAGTAATTATTCGGGATCCAAATCTACGAGATACTGATGAAGGAAAAGGTGAGCCTGATGTTACACTTAATGGAAACTCATTACGAATGGTTCAGGCAACTGATGGTTATTGGTATGCTTATTTTGCAAATGCTGATAAGGCAAAAGTTGCAGATTCTACAGTTGGTTTAGCTGGAGAAGGATTGGATTTTGGAGTCTTTTGTAGTAAAGATACACCATCTTCTGTCTTTGGAGTTTCTTTTTCTGAAGCTGATGGAATTGCAGTACCACAATCTGCAGGTTTGGGAAGTTTTACTAATGGTGATTCTTCATTTAGTTCATGTACTGGTTCTCCAACTGGTTCTACAAATTTGAATAATGTAGTTAGACATGCAAAATCAATTAATACAAATTCCAATGTTCCTGTAGGTCAAATTGGATTAGATTTTGAGGCTTGGCCATTAATTCAACTTTATTCATTTGGTGATGTGACAATTAAATACAATCCTGGTGGTTCATCACAACAAGTTTCACTTGAATATGATGAAATTAAAAATATCTCTTTGAATCTTGATAGAGATCTTTATCCAAATAATGCCGAAGTTTTTCTAACAATAAATGATTTTCAATTAAATCAAGATCCTACAGATGAGGACTCTTGGACTTTTAACATTGATTCTCCTGTAAGTGTATTTTATCAAGCATTTGATAATTCTGGAGATGATGCTGCCAATGGAAATGCAGGATTGGTAGATTTAGTTCCTTATCTTTCAAGCTTGGGTTTTGAAGATAATGGCAAACTTTCTTTAGATCTTGGAAATATAATGGAGCTACAAACAAACAATGATCAACCTGATTCTTCAGTTGATACTGATGGAGTTTCAAATACATTTTCTGAAATTATCACATTAGTTGAACAAGGTTCAAATTCTGGATTTTTTGAAAACTTTGATTATGGCAATCAATCTACTTTAGGTATATTTGATAATACTCCACGTGGCCAAGCTGGACAAATCACTTACAACAAAAATTCTATTTCAGTTTTGACAGGCTCTTCAACGGCTTCTGTTTCACTTAGTGATCCCATATTAACAATTGGAACTGGTGACTCTTTGAATCCTGGAACTGAATACCCTGTAATTTTGGTAGATTCTGATCAAAACATAAACACCGGTGCTCGTGATGATTTGGATGTATCTAGAGCAACAGCAATCATTCCCACAATCACCATTGGAAATCCTGTAACTTTTGATGATGCTCAGAATGTCATATTTCATACATCATCTCCTACACTATCTGTAGATGGCGAAGCAGATTCTTCTGTGCCTGACTCTAATTCTAATCTACTAATAATTGATACATCCACTGTACCTGATGCACCCTATGAAATGATTTCAGTAAACTTGGGAATTTCAGCGTCCACTTTGGCGTCAACATTACTTGATGTGTCTAACTCAGATACAGATGGCACAAATTGGATTAATTATGATTTAAGATCCTTTGCAAGTGATTTTGGAATTTCTGACTTTAGTGATACTTCATTTAATATGACTTTTGGAACACTTGGTTTATCATCAATAACTATTGCTGATGTCGGTGATATTTCATCATCCCAAGGATTTATCCAGATTGATGATTCTGTTGTAAATGATCTTGTAGATGAAAGTGGAATTGTATTTCTTGTAATTGATTTTGATTCTTCTGATAATGATGCAGGAGTACTAACTGTTTTTAGTGAAACAAATGACCAACCAATTGTTTTTGATATATTCTCATTTGGATTAAAAAATGAACAAAGTATAAACAATTCAATTTATCGTTTTGAATTAGAAGAAACTTCGGCTAATTCTTCTACTTTTGAAGGCACTTTTGAATATGCTGTAACAAATCAACTGAACATACTGGATCCAGATTTTATTCAAACTATACAAACAATCGATGAGGAAATAAAAATTATTGTTACTGACAGATTACTTGATGAAGAAGGAATTGCAATATCTTATTCTGATTTAGATAAAACAGGTGTAACTACTACAACTTCTACAAAATCTGATATAGCAACACATTCTGGAACTGTTTCAACTACTTCATCATCATTTCGATTTGGACAACCAGTGACCATTATTCTCAAAGATTCTGATCTCAATTTGAAAAGTGATACAATAGAAATTTACCGAGCAATCAATGATCCTAATTCTCCTCTTGTTGATACTATAGGAAAAGATGGGGAGATTTTGTTGGAGATCAAAATAAAAGATATTCGTTACAAACGTTGTACTATTGATGGCGTTGAGTATGGTGGCTTAGCTTCAAAAGGATTTTCTCTTGTTGAAACAGGACCCAGCACTGGAATCTTTGAAGGATCCTTTAAGATGCCTTCATGGATTTGTGATAAAACAGGCTCAAAATTAATTTCACCAGCTGGCGCAGTCTTGATGCGAGATATTATGATTCACGTGATAACTCTGGAAATTCAAACATCTTTAGTTTATTGAGTTCTCAAACTCCTGTCTCATTTTCTAGTCCTGCAAAATTGAGTTATGATGAAGTTTCATTACCAAATATTGGCTCTGTACAAGAAATAATTTTGTCTGGAAGTGTAAAGAATCAAAAACGTGGAATTCCATTATCTGTGGCTCTTACAAATCCTGATGGAACTGTTCAAAACTTTGGTGCAACTCTAAGTGCAAGTGGTGGCTACAAGTCCATTTTCGCTATAAATGATAATTCATTACATGGAAAATACTTCATCCATCTTTCTTATGATGACCAAAATCTTGGAATTTTATCGTTTTCTGTAATTTCAGAAACTATTTCTGATTCGCCAAAAAATGATGCCCGTTTGTGGTCTTCTAACAGTATTTCTGATAGTGAATTTATTGACGGAATTGAACATCTAATTGAAAACGAAATAATTTCTACTACACCTGAGAAAAATACTTTTGAACGAGAAATTCCTGATTGGATCAAAAATAACGCCAAATGGTGGGCTGATGATCTAATTTCTGATAAAGACTTTGCTGAATTAATAAATTAGGTAATACCTACTCATTTGGAACAGGTTTTACAAGCATTTTTACCAGCATTTCAAAGATATTTTTATTTCTGTTGTTGAATCGAAACTCTATTTCTTTGAGATATGGATGAAAATATTGTTTGGGAACTCCTCTATAATGATACATCCAAGTTTTAGCATAACTCCAAAACCCTTCCATTCCATTGATGTGAGCATCACCTCTTACATACTCATCCATCCCATGAGATACGACCTTGTGCTTTCCCCTCATTATCAAAGATGCATATGCAGTGTAATCATTCGTGTAATACAGTGAACCTTTTCTAGTGTGTTTTTTGATTAATTCCATTAGAGTATCGTATTTTCTGTCAGGTACTGGAAACGTCATGACATGTCCGTTTCTCTTGTATATTCCAAACACTAACGTCTTGCCTTCAGCACCCCAACCACGCTTTCCTTTACGATGACCGCCAAACATTGCCTCATCTAATTCTAATTTCCCAGACAGTCTGAGATTAATCATTGATGAGTCATAGATTGCTTCTCGAAATATTCTAAATACATGCTCTATTGTTTTGAGACTGATCTCTGTATAGAACGTATTCTGTATGCAGGAACTCCAAGCGAGAACAAGTAGAGAAGATATACAATTGTATTTGGAGGAATTCTAATTTTTCCAAGATATGTT